>JAYVSP010000349.1:0-6616 GCA_043775215.1 Planctomyces sp.
AAAAACTCGATAGCCCAGGGCAGAGCGGAGCGGCGTCAGCCGCGTAGCGCCGCCCTGGGTTTGACGGACAAAACGTGGCAAGCCCTGTCGGGGCGAAACAAATGAATGTCTTTGGTCTCCGTGGAGTTTCGCCCTTTCAGGGCTTCTTATTGTTGTTCTATTCGTCACCCAGGGCTTCGCCCTGGGCTATCGAGTTGTACCCCTTTGGGGCGAAAAACAAGACTGCAAAACTTCAAAACTCATGTTTCGGGTGAGTGTGGTTGAGTGTTTGCGACGCAGTCCCGGCGAATCTCTCACTTCTTTGAGCGGGCACCTCATGAGCGATGACAAGCAACGGATCTTGATTCTGGGGGGCGGCTTCGCCGGCGTGTACACGGCGATGTATCTGGAACAGCGGATGTTCGGCATTGAGCGGCAACGCTATGAGATTTCGCTGGTCAGCAACGAAAACTACATGGTGTTTCAGCCGCTGCTGCCGGAAGTCATTTCTGGCACGATCGAGATGATGCATGTCATCACACCGATCCGGCGTCTGGCAAAACGAACGACGCTGTACACACGCGAGATCCAAGCCATCGATCTGGAACGCCGTGTCGTCACGCTAGCGCCGGAATTTCAGCCGAAGACCAAAGAATTGCGATTCGATCATTTGGTCGTCGCGCTCGGATCGCGATTGAACTACGACTTAGTCCCCGGCATGCGCGAACACGCGATCCCGTTCAAATACCTCGGCGACGCCTTGCGACTGCGGAACGTGATCGTGCAGGTGCTGGAAGAGGCGGACAATGAAACGGACCCGGTAGAACGGCAGCGGCTGTTAACTTTCATTGTTGGCGGTGGCGGCTTCTCCGGGGTCGAGTGCATTGCCGAGATGCACGACTTCCTGCGCAGCGCCTTGCCCGCATATCGCACGCTGAAGATGAGCGAACTGCGGATCATGCTGGTGCAAAGCGCCGATCGCATCTTGCCCGAACTGGGCGAAAGCTTGGCCAAGTATGCTCACAAGATTTTGACAGAACGCGGCATCGACATTCGCCTGAACACGCGGATGAAGGCGGTGACGTCAATCGGCGCAGTTATCCAGCGCAAGGATCAGCCCTCCGAGGAATTGGTGTCGTCGCGCATTGTCGTCGCGACGGTTCCCTCCGCACCGCATCGGCTGGTCGAGCAATTGCCGTTTGAAAAGGACAAGGCCGGCCGCATCGTGGTCGTGCCCGAAATGAATGTCCCTGGCCAAGCTCATTTCTGGGCGTTGGGCGATTGTGCCGCAGTGCCTCAGCCGGATGGCATCACTTCGCCGCCGACCGCTCAGCACGCGCTGCGGCAAGCACAGACCTGTGCCGAGAATATTCTGGCCACGCTGCGCGGCACGCCTCTGAAGCGGTTCAGCTTCACGGGCCTGGGCAAGCTGGCGTCGCTGGGACATCGCTCGGCGGTGGCCGAAGTGATGGGTATCAAGCTGCGCGGCTTCATTGCCTGGGTGTTCTGGCGAGCAATCTACCTCAGCAAGTTTCCCGGCTTCGACCGCAAGCTGCGGATTTTCAGCGACTGGTTTTTGGATCAATTCTTACCGCGTGACATCACGGAAGTCCGCATCTTCCATTCAGACGCCGTCGCGCGCGAGCACTTTCACACACAGGAACCGGTCTTCGACCAAGGGGATTACGGCGACAAGGTGTATGTCGTGGTGAAAGGGGAGGTCGATGTGGTGCTCGATGGCCGCTCGGTGGCGACGCTCAAGGCGGGTGACGTCTTCGGAGAAATGGCATTGATCGCCGACCATCCGCGCAGCGCGACTGTCCGAGCCAAGTCGCCGCTTGACCTGATCAGCATCTCCCGCGATGCCTTTGAAAAACTGGTGACGCACCTGCCGGGAGTGAAAACATCCATGAACGAAATCCTGCAAAAACACCTCGCCGCGCGCGACGCGCTGCTGGAGAAACCAATCGAAGAACCGAAAACTTGAGTCATTGCGTGGGGCAGGTTTTCAACCTGCCCGTACGTGCGTCAAATCGTAGATCGTGTGAAGTGAGATTTCAGAGATAATTTACACATCACGGGCAGGTTGAAAACCTGCCCCACGGTGAGCCGGGGGTCAGGCCTTCAAATTTCATTTTTGGCCTCGCGCTCGCCACTGACATCATCTCTTCTCGCAATTCCAATCGACATCGCACTCTATTCGAGAGGCCAAAAATGAAATTTGAAGACCTGACCCCTGACCGGTTCGCCCGTCTCACGGCATTGCCCATTGCGCTGTTCGCCTGCTTGTTCGCAGTTACGGCCGACGCGGCTGATTCGGCCAAGCGACCGAATGTAATCTTCATCTTTACCGACGATCACGCCTCGCACGCGATGAGCTGTTATGGCTCGAAGATCAACACGACGCCGCACCTCGACCGCATCGCGCGCGAGGGGATGCGGTTTCAGAACTGCTTCTGCACGAACTCGATCTGCGGACCCAGCCGAGCGGTCATTCTCACCGGCAAGCACAGTCATTTGAATGGCTACAAGACGAACGAGGGGGGCGAGACATTTAACGGCAGTCAGCAGACGTTTCCGAAGCTGCTCCAGAAGACGGGTTACCAAACCGCGATGATCGGCAAATGGCACCTCGGCAGCGACCCGACTGGCTTCGATTACTGGGACATCCTGGTCGGACAGGGACCGTACTACAACCCGCCGATGATTCAGAACGGCAAGCGTGTCCAGCGGACCGGCTACACAACCGAAATCATCACCGACTTAGCAATGGATTGGTTGCAAAAGGAACGCGACAGCGAGAAACCATTCGTGATGATGTGGCAGCACAAGGCTCCGCACCGCGAGTGGACGCCCGGGCCAAAGCAGTTCGACCTCTACAAAAACGTGACAATCCCGGAACCGGACACTCTCTTCGACGATTACTCCGGCCGAGGCACCGCCGCTCACAAGCAGGATATGACGATCGAAAAGACACTGACGCGGTTCGACCTGAAGTTTGATCCGCCGAAGAATCTCAACCCCGAACAACTCGCCGCGTGGCACAAAGCCTACGACGAAGAAAACGCCGCGTTCGAGCAGGCCAAGCTGACCGGCAAGGAGCTCGTGCGCTGGAAATATCAGCGGTACATCAAGGATTACCTGCGCTGCGTCGCGGCAGTCGATGACGGCGTCGGCCGCATTCTCAAATACCTCGACGACAGCGGACTGGCCGAAAACACCGTCGTGATTTACTCGTCGGATCAAGGTTTTTACTTGGGCGATCACGGCTGGTTCGACAAGCGTTTCATGTACGAACCGTCGCTGCGCATGCCGCTGCTGGTCCGTTGGCTCGGCGTGACGAAGCCCGGTTCGGTGAACACGGACCTCGTGCAGAACCTCGATTTCGCCGAAACATTTCTCGACATCGCTCGTGCCAACATCCCCGCCGACATGCAGGGCCGCAGCATTGTCCCGCTCTTGAAGAGCAACACTCCGAGCGATTGGCAAAAAAGCATCTATTACCACTACTACGAATACTTCAGCGACCGCAATGCCTCACACGCCGTCCGCCGCCACTACGGCGTACGCACCGAACGTCACAAGCTGATCCACTTCTACAACGAAGATGAGTGGGAACTCTTCGACCTGCAACGCGACCCGAACGAATTGCACAGCGTTTATTCCGACCCGGCGAACGCGGAACTTGTGACGCAACTCAAGGCCGAGATTGTCCGCTTGCAGAAGCAGTATCAGGTGCCGGACGACCGCGGGAAGCTGAAGGCTTCGGAACTGTGAGACGGCGTTTCTGGCTGAGAAGCCCATATTGATTGTCGCGGATGGCCAGAACTTGCGACTGCGGCTGCAAGCGCTGTTGATAGGATCGCCCGGATGAAATTGTTTCGCAGCATGAAGGAAGACGTGAACAGAATGCCGATGGTCGGCTCCAATGGCCGAATGTTGGGAGTGCGACCGGGCAATGCTTCGACGCCCGATGTGCTGGCCGTTCAACCAAGCGATCTCATCGTGCCCAACCAGGGTGGGATGTCTGTTGCTCCCGACAATCCTTCATATTTGTCGCGCCATCGCAGGCCACAAAGTCTTGGCGGCACTGGACTCGATCCGGTATGGTCTCTTGAGACAGTCGAGCTGGCGCCGAACCTTCAATTCCGTCAGGACAGTCCCACACATGGTCTGATCGAGCCGTTGCGAACCATGACGCTTCAAGAGTACCAAGCTGCATTATCAGCCACTCGAACTCGATGGAAATTAGCTTGCCGTTAGCGGAAATGCGAGAGGAAGTTCATAATGACTCATACCGAACCGCAGACTGATACCGAGCGCTTTGAATTCGCCCTCCATGAGCCCGAGCCCGGAGTGGCGCTGCGCACCGTGGTTCTCGACCTCGCCGCGGAAGGCTTCGCGAAGCCTGACGTCTATGCCCGGTTGGAGAAGTTTCTGCTCGACCGGCGTCGCCGTGAAGACCATTCTGAATTGGACGAGGATGCGCTGCTGGACGTGATGGATGCCCTGGTGGGATGGTGCCATCCCGCAGCGCAGTTGCAAATCAATCAATCGCCCACTTAAGCGGTCGAACGCCGGGATCGACACTCGTTTGTGCTTCGGGATCGTCTCGCACACGGGGCATGGTGGTTGAAGTGCCGCCAACACCTAAATGACCGTGCGTGATTCGTGTCGATCCCAATCTGATCAGCCGGAATGCGTTAGCATCCGGTTCGGATCGGCGAAAACCGAACGCTAGAGCATTTACGTGATTGGTCTTCAGGTGTTTGGTGAGTTTGTCGTACCTCCGCCACTCAGGATACACTGCAAACTAACCACGAAAATGCTCTAACGCGCGCTAACGCGTTCCGGCTGATGGTGAATCAAACATTGACAATCGACACGAATCACGCACGGTCATTTAGGTCAATCCACAGGCCTGGAAGGTTGTCGCCGGCTCTGCGTCGTTCCAGCGCGTGTGCGTCTCAAAAGTAGGTGGGAGATCTGCGTCGTCGGCAGCAGGGGCCGTGAACACCGCGACGGCGCTGAAGGCGTCGGTGCTATGAAAATGACGTTTCCTTTCGTCTTTTTCACATTCTGCTCGTTCCGCTCGCCCTTTTTCTGCTGACCGTTTTCTGTTTCAATCCAGAATACGGAAGATTATTGATCGCGTCGCGCTTGGCCGCTTTCGCACTTCTGTGCTGGGGGAGCGGTGATGTTGATGGTCGCGGTGGGTTTGGCGGTGACGCTGCTGGTGTGTGGCTGGTTTCAAATTGGATTTGTGTTCCGATATCAGCGCAGTTTGCGAGGCACGTTTCGCCGGGAAACGTCATCGGTGGGCGATGCCACCTGGACGCCGCGAGCGGCGGTCATTTTGTGTGTTCGCGGGTATGACCCGCTGTTGGATGAGTGCCTGCGCGGATTACTCAGTCAGCACTACCCGGATTACGTCGTGCATGTGGTCGTCGATTCGACGACTGATCCCGCATGGAATTCGCTGAATGCCTGGCAACAGCAATTTGGTGCGGAGCGGTTGCGAATGTCCGTGCTGCGGGATCGTCGCAAGACCTGCAGCTTGAAGTGCAGCTCGCTGGTTCAGGCGATTGATGATCTCGATGCGTCGTTTGAAATCGTCGTCTTGATTGATGCGGACGTGACTCCGTTGCAGAACTGGCTCGGCGAACTGGTCGCGCCGCTGGCGGATTCCGGCGTGGGCCTCTCGACGGGCCATCGTTGGTTCGAGCCGAACGGGCAGCGGTGGGGCACCAAAGTCCGCGTCGTGTGGAATGCCGGAGCCGTCATCCAGATGTTCAACTTTGAGATTCCCTGGGGCGGCTCGATGGCCATGCGGCGCGCCGATGTGGATCAACACCGCATCACTGACAACTGGTCGCTTTCGTTCAATGACGATGTGCTCCTGCGCGAGTTGTTTCATCAAGCGGGACAGCGAATCCATTGCGTGCCCCAATTGCTGATGATCAATCGCGAGGAAGTTCCGCTCGCGAAATTGTGGGATTGGGCGGTGCGACAGTGCTTGCAGGTGTGGCTGTACCATCGGCATGCACGACAGGTCGGCTGTTTCAATGTGACCGTCGCGTTGCTGACGATGGCACACTTGGTGGGGCTGCCCATTTTGTGGAGCCAGGGACAAACGGCCTCGGCGCTGATGCTGCTGGTGGGATTGGGGGGCTATTTGCTGAATATGATCGGGCTGTTTCTGTGGATCGAGCACTTGGCTCAGCGACTGCTTCGGCTGCAACAGCAAACCGCGGCCAGTTTGAGTTGGTCGGTGCTCTGGACGATGCCGCTAGTGCATGCGGTGTACTGCTACAGCTCGGTGAGCGTCCTGTTCCGCCGCACGCTCGATTGGCGCGGAGTGCGTTACCGCATTCATGCTCCGCTACGAGTCGAAGTCTTGTCCGATGTCCCCTTCACGGATCTGAATCAAGAACTCAACGTCTCCATCACCTGACGCGGGTAGATATTCGCGCTGGCATCGGCGTCTTCATGAGCGGCAGGGCGCTAGCCGGCGGTCCTTGGCCAGCACCGGCGGCTACTAAAGTGGACCCGCAGAGAAGGTTAGGTAGCCACGTTCGCCAGAACGTGGGTTTTCCCGCGATTCGCCCACACTCTGGCGAGCGTGGCTACCCAGAGA
>JAYVSP010000350.1:0-4856 GCA_043775215.1 Planctomyces sp.
CAAACCCAACACCTCGAACTCGACCGGGCGAGTTGGATTGGGATGTCGAATGAGATTGCGGTAGATCTGCAGCTCAAAGTTACCGGCGAACTTGCCACTTGAAACGGGGATGACTTTTTCGCGACGAAATTGTTCGGGATGTGCTCGCAGCAAGACGCGCAATCGTTCGGCCGCTGGAATGCGTTGCAGAATTGTCGGCTCTTCCACGACGAGAAACTCCGGCGCGTGCTGGTCGATGACATCGAGCATCTCACGATCGGTCGTGGCATATTCGGTGTAGTCGGTGCCGGGGACGCAAATGAATCCATAGAACAGCTTGTCGCCGCGGAGCACACTGAAACGTCGCTGCGGATCGAGGTGCCGGACGTAATAGGTGAAGTTGCCATCGAGCCAGCCGTCGAACAGACAGAACTTCGATTCGCGCGAGTTCTCCAACACATATTGTGCGGCGGCTTCATATCCACGAATCCGCGTCGGCTTCTTGGCGAATGTTGTTGTGGCGGTCAGCAGTATCAGTGCGAGAATCGTGCAGACTGCGAATCGACGACGCGGGTCCGTGGCTCCAATGAGCAGATTGGTCCTTATCGCCGCGAGGACGGGCAAAAGTCCCCAGCCACTGAGCCACGCCACGCCTTCGATCGCTATGACCACGATCGCTGGAACCCAGTAGATCGAATGCCGAGAGTCCATTTCCGCCAACGGCGTGAACGTGATGTACGTCGCCAGCAGCATCGCCAGGTACGGAACGTTGCGACGTCTGGCCTCCCCAGAACGAAGGGCGAACAAGCCAAGTACTGCGGCCACAGTGACGAACCAACCGACCTGCTTCGGAATCTGTGACGGATAGAACAGAAAATTCCCAACGGCCAGAAAGCCCGCATCGTTTGGCATCACCGATTTGCTCGCCTGCCGCGCATGGAGTTCGCCCACTTCAGACGCCACCAAGATGTAGTACGGCAGCACCAACACCAGTGCGATCGCGGCCGAGAGCCACACGTCGCTTCGTTTCAGCAACCGCCATTGACCACGCGCTGCCAACAGGATGCCGAACAGTGGCAGCAGATAAACCGCATCGAATCGGGTCAGCGCGGCGCACGCAGACGCGAACGCCGCGATCAGCACGTCGCGCCTTCGGGCTTCCTCCAGAAACCGCTCGAAGTGGAATATGGCCATCAATCCCCAGGCCAGTGTCGGCACCTCCAGCATGACATGCCGCGAATACTCGAACACGATCGGACACAGACCGAACAGCAACACCGCCAACGAAGCCGCCGCCGCATCGTGCGTCCGCGCAACCAGACGAAAGACATACACACACGCCAGCACTCCGAAGGCTCCGACCATCAGAGTGCCGACCAGATGCGACGTCCCCGCAACCAACATCACGATTCCGGTCAACGCGTGAAACAGCGGCGGCCAGATCAGCAGACCCAGTGCCGGATACTGCACATAGTAATTTTCGGCGTACCCGCGCAGGTCCGAGAGCGGCCTGTCGGCCAGCAAGTCCCGAAAGAAGATCGAGGTCATCACATGCCGATTCTCGTCGCCGTAAAAGACCGGTTCGGAGAATGTGAACGTGGCGAATTGCAGCACGACGAGAGTCAAGAGCGGAATCGCCGCGAACATTTTGGAGTGCGGTAGGCCCTCGGGCAGGTTAAAAACCTGCCCCACGACCTCGCTTGTTTGAAGACTAAGCGTTCCAACGCCGCCCTCCATTCGATCGCCGCAATCCAGTTCGAGATGATCGGGGTCAGATGTCCGAATGTCAGATTTCACCGTCATCGAACTCTCCACTTCTAAGTGGCTGTGCATTTTCTATTTCCGAGGCTGCGCATGAACATCTGCAGCATGAAATTTCAAAAATCAGATTTCAAATTTCAGATGCCTTCGAATTTGAGATCTGAAATTTGAGATCTGAAATCTCGGAAACAAAAATGCACAGCCCCTAAGTCCGCTATCGGCGAAGTCCGACATTCACACACCCGATCCCGATTCGGTCTTCTGATACACGGCCCAGAACAGATCGTCGCCGAAGTAAGGCAGTGCGAGGTTTTCTGGCAGAGTGCCCAGCATTCGGCCGATCCATCGAGTCCATCCGCTGCGACTGAGTTTGTATTGCAGCAATGATGCGGCGTGTCCCGCGTTGATCCACTTCTGCGGACGGCCGCGCGCAACCTCGGCAAATCCGAAGTCTGCCATTAAGCGAGACAGGCTTTGCGGCGTAAACCAGTGCAAGACGCTCGGTGGGCTGTACTCGTGCCACGAATGCCCGAACAACCGAGCCGTCCAGCTCGCGACGTTCCAGGTTTCGATCAGACAGACACCGCCCGGCCGTACCAATTCGGCGACATTGGCTAACGCCGCGCGCGGATCGACGAAATGCGCCATCACTTGGATCAGGCTGACCGCGTCGTACTTCCGCTCGGCCGGGAATGTTTCGAGCGATGCCGTGCGCACTGCCAAGCCGGATTGCTCGCGCGCGAATGCGGCCATGCGATCGTTTGGTTCGAGTCCCTCGCCGCGCCAGCCCTCGTCCTGGAATCCTTGCAGCAGAAAACCGGCCGCCGCACCGACGTCCAACAAGTCACTCACCGGCGCGAATCGTTTCAATAACCGACCGTACCGCTGACCCTGTGCTCGCAGAATTCGCGCTTCGCTGAGGTAGTCGCGATAGCCCGCGCCGCCGCCCTGAAAATAGTCGTCCCCATAGTTCGACCCGACATGATCGTCCGCCACCGCGATGTCCGCGAACCGCCCGTCGCACCGGCCGCAGCGGCAAATCCAATACATGTCTTTCTGAAACAAGCGCTCCGCCGCCGCGCCGCACAGCGGACAATCAGGCTCAACCGCAATCGGCTCGGTCGCGGTCAGCATTCGTGTAGACTCGATTGTCAACATGTCAAACTCCTCTGCGTCTGCCGCCAACCCCGTACCTCATGAGAACAAAAGCGTCTCGATCACAATGGCGTCTCACGCTTGCGATACAGATATCGTGGAAAACCGCCACCTCCGAACCAGTGCCGTGTGATTTGTCGCACGCTGAAGAACTCGCGGCCGAAGTCGCGAACTAACTCCCATTCGACGGCCACGGTGTTCCAGACAACTTCGTCCTCAATGCGACGGTCGGCCAAAAGATACAATTTCGGCAGTCCGCGAATGCGCTCGTGAAAAGGTGCCAGCAGTTCCTCTGAGGATTGCGTGAGGTTCTGCTGCCGGACCATGTCTTCCAATGCGACGATCGACGGAGCCGCAAGCGTGTCGTGTTCGATCAGCGTGGTCGGGCAACGTCCCCAAGGAGTCCAAATCAGCGGACCGTCCAGATGAGCCAGTTCTCCGCGCAATTGAGTCAGCCCTTCGGTGAAGCCCACTGGCCTGACATAGTCCGCGAGATAGAAAAACCCGGCGGCAAACTGCCCGACAGTCAGGGCCACCCCGACACAGGCGGCGCGAACCGATTCGGTCGGGACGAATCGCTTCAACAAGCCAAACGCCGCCAGCACGATCACCGCGACGAATGGCACGAACACCGGGATCGCGTGGTGTCCGTCTTGCCGCAACGAAATCCACGTGACGGCTGTTGATGCTAACACAATTCCCGTCAGCCCCCAGCCGATGCCGCGCAGCCGTTCCGAGTTCAGCAGCTCATGCATCCCGAGTGCGGAGGTCACGCAGAGTGCCGACAGAAACGGGATGTAGTGGTTGTTCGATGAGCCCACCACCATCATCGTGACGAAGGTCGCCGCGAACGTCGTGAGTGTGAACCAAGCCAGCGGAGTCACGGTCACCGGACGCACCCGAATCGCTCGCCGCAGATAGACCCAAGACAACAGACAGGCAAACGGCACAAACTCGACCAGCACAAATACAGTGCGGCGAGCGGATATCCCAACGCTTCGCTCCCAATGCCCTGGCACCGACAACGTCTGCTGAAAGAACCCGTCGCCTAAGAATCTCCCGATCGCGAAATAGCTGACCGGGCCACCCAGTATCAACCCGACTACGAAGGCCCAGCGCGGCAGTGCGTTGCGACGAAACAATAACGCGTACAACACCGCGAATCCGAAGAAGAACGCACCGTGCTGCTTGGTCCAAAACGCCAGCGTGAAGCACAGCAGCCAGGCAATGTCGTGCAATCGAGTTCGCCCGTAGGCCAATCCACAGTAAC
Source organism: Planctomyces sp. (assembly GCA_043775215.1). GTDB lineage: Bacteria > Planctomycetota > Planctomycetia > Planctomycetales > Planctomycetaceae > SXKJ01. The sequence continues at coordinate 4,166 of JAYVSP010000350.1, forward strand.
CCAGCAACACCCACACCAGGAGCATCGCATCCGGCAATGCGCAGGTCAGCCAAGCGTCCATCAGTCGGTAGCTGGAGAAATACAACGCCGCCGCCATCGCCGCGATCGCTCGCGACTGCGATTCCTTCCAGGCGATCCAACCGATGATCCCTCCGGCCGTCATCGCGCACAGCGCCGAGATCAAACGCGGGCCGGCAAACCCATCGCCAAGCCAGGCCACCAGAGGAGCCGACACAAAGTAGTACAGCGGGTTGTACGCCAGCGCGATGAATTCACCATCGGGCAGCGGGTAGGCCGGCTTTCCCGCCGCGATGCGACCAATCTGATGCAGTGTGTCCGCTTCCATCAACTCCAAGAAGCCGGGATACATCACATGCTGCACGCACAAAAACGCGAACAGCCCGCCGTAAACCAGCAGCGCCGTCCAGCAGAATCTCGAAAGCCACGGTGAGTTCATGGGTTTGTGTTTCCGATTGATATTCGCACGGCACTTCGGTCCTTTTGGTCTTTTTCGTCCCTTTGAAAAGGACGAAAAGGACAGAAAAGACCTAAATAATCGAGCTCTCACTATTCTTGAAACAAGCGAGGTCGTAGTCGTGGGGCAGGTTTTTAACCTGCCCGTCAAACACGGACTCTGATTTCGAGTGAAACACGAAATGTTGAAAACCGCGATATTTCACGGGCAGGTTAC
>JAYVSP010000351.1:0-6619 GCA_043775215.1 Planctomyces sp.
AAATCCCAGAACAACCCTATTTTTATCTTACTCTTCTCGCCCGCGAGAATTTGACTCAACTGCAACAACTTTCGGAAGCAGAGGAGTCCAAAGGTGCGAATTACCCGAGGATTTCGCACTTTGATTCGTCAGGCCATCGCGACGCGCGATCCTTTCAGAGTCGTCGATTTGCGTTTTCCTCGGGAAATTCCATTGTTTCCTTTGGTAAACACGTTCGTTTACTTTCGGTGCAATTGTAATATGACACGAACCCCATGCGTCAGCGACGGCGATTGCTCACTCGACTTTCTTCCCGTTCAAGCGTTGTGGAGCAGTCGCCTTCGCTGGCGTGTCACATCAGTGTGATCGGATACCTCGCTGGCAAGCAACCATTCGACCGAGACGGCAGTTGGTGGCTGACACGGAGATGCCGCGCGCGGGCTTACGGCCAGTTCAGCCAGTGCGGCCATCCTAGCAAGCTCCGGCAGTACAGATTCAGCGAGGCCATCAACGGCATAGTCAGCCACCAGGCCGCCCGGCGAATTTCACTTCGCATCGGGAGCGAGTTCATCGTCAAGGGTGGAGGAAAATAACAACCACCCCAGCGAGGAATCCATCGTGGGACCGTCTCACAGTATTTGATGAACACCGCCCCAAATTGATCGCGAAGGAAATGCTCTTCCAGAGGCACAATCACGGCGCAGTAGTGCGTGATGACGAGGAACGCCGCGGCGACGAACGTCAGACTCTTGAGGAAGAAGGCCAGAGACAAAATCATCATGAACGTGCCGACGTACAATGGATTGCGGCAGAGGCTGTACGGTCCATAACAGACAACTTCCTTCGCCTTTCGGCCGGCGATCGAGCGTGTGGCCCACATCCGAACGAACAGTCCGCCAAAGAACATCAACCAGCCGCAGTAGTCCGTAAGAATCGCCGCCATAGTGCCGGCCTGCACATTGGCATTGAGCGGGGAGACCAAGATTCCTCCCCAAGCGCCCCACAACAAAACGGCGGTGACGAGCATTCGCGAGCGATAGAGGAATAACTTTCGATACGACCGAGTGGCAGGAGGTTCTGGCTGCGCGTCGCTCACTGGTTCGGTCGCAAGATTTTCCATGTCGTTGGGCTCGTTCTGTTTGTCGTAGCCAATCTCGCCAGAGATTGGGCGAAACAGGTTGTACTTCCCCCAAGCTCTGGCGAGCTTGGCAACACCCGTCTCAGAATTCGGTAATGCTTTCTTGGCCGGCACGAGTTGCCAGCGAGCGCCAGAGTGTCAGGCTGATGTTGTTGTTGATCCCGCGGCTGGCTCCGTCGAGCATCAGGACTTGAACGAGGCCGGAATGAAAGCTTCTCGCACCGACCGCGGCATAGACATAGTTGGTGGGCGATTCGCCTTCCCGCGTGGAGATGAGATCGATGTCGTAGTTTTGGCCACCGCTCGCGTAGGGAATCACGGCATTGGGGCCAAAGGTCGCGGTAAAGCCAGCTTCGTGAGTATCTCCCTCGAACCATTCTGTGTGGCCGAAAGTGTCGAACGTTCCACCATAAACGCCGACGGCGGCAGCGTTGACCGGTAATGGAGCGTTGGCGGCATTCGGATTGGCTCCGTCCCACAAACAAGGCTGCCAGGCTTTCACCTCGGCACATGCCAAGGTGGAACTGGTGCCATCTCGGATGCCCGCGATCTTCATGCCCGTATTCGGATGAAAAGGTCCGTCACCGATGCTGCCGCTGGCGTGATGGAACACGAACCACGTCCCGGAATTCACTGCATAGTTCAGGGGATAAACCGGCCGAACTCCGCTCATGCGGAGTCGATCGTTGATCTCGCTGGGACACTGGTAGGTCGGTACGCGAAAGCCGGTGACATTCGGCTGCGTCGTCCAGTCGATGCTCCAATTGATGAGTTTTTGCAATTGACCCTGATCCATGAAGGGCAACAACCGCGCCTGCGCCGACCACGGTTCAAACAATGCTCCAGCGGGGAGGACCGACGCTGGCGGGAAGACTTTGTTGGTTGCTTCGTAGTTGTGCAAGGCCAAACCGATTTGCTTGAGGTTGTTCTTGCACTGCGATCGCCGCGCCGCTTCACGAGCTTGTTGCACAGCCGGAAGCAACAGTGCGATTAGGATGGCAATGATCGCGATGACGACCAAAAGCTCGATCAGCGTGAAGCCTCGGTTTCGCCGAACCGGTATCGTGGAAAAGAGAGTCATATCGGTCTCCATGTTATCGAAGTCGTGAGACTTCAGTTGCTGCATCGCACCGAAGTCTTACGACTTTGGCTACAGGTAGAAAAATCCTCAGAACTCCGTGACGACATCATTGCCAGCACGCGAACTGAGATTGCGATACGTTTTCAGATCCACGCTGTTGCTGACGAAATGCACCGAACCGTCACCCATCGTGAATTGCGTCCCTCCGGCGTGATAACTGGCGAATTCGTCGATGTGCAGATCGTCGTGATTCGGCGTGACGTCGGTATCACCCAGGATGCGGACTATGGACTGATCGCCGCCAGACACCACTCCGGCCCACGAGTACAGCCAACCGCTCGCGAGACGTGTTTGATGTTCGCCGACCATCAGCGTCGTGCTGAGTCCATCACGCACCTGAGCGAACCGCACATTGCTGTTGAGAAAAAAGGCACCGTCGCTGGTACAAGCGAGGCCGGCAGCCAGCCCGTCGCAGAGGTCGATCTCGTCCTTGCCGAATACGCCGGCATAGCTGGCTCCGGCCACATCGGTCAGCGGGGTCGACGTGCCGGCCGAATTCAGCGTCCACACTTCGGGAGCCAGATCGGACGGGCAACGAAACACCGGGAGCACTTGCCGCCGCGCAACCGCGTTGAGCGGGTCGCCGACTTTGACGTTGAAGTTCAATCGCTTCATGAAGGGGGCTTGGTCCAACTCCGGCAGAATCCGAGCGGCCCAACCCCAGCCGTTTATTCCCGCGATGTCCGGTTGCCCGCCGGTCACTCCAAACCAACCGGGAGGCAGCGCTCCTTGCGAGTCGTGATAAGTGTGCAAAGCCAAGCCAATCTGTTTCAGATTGTTCCGGCACTGCGACCGCCGCGCCGCCTCACGAGCGTTCTGCACGGCCGGCAGCAGCAGACCGATTAACACCGCGATGATCGCAATCACCACCAATAGTTCGATCAGCGTGAAGCCGCGCGCTCGGCGCGAGCGATTCCGGCAAATCGTTGAGTAGGACGTCACCACCTCACCACCTCCTGTGACTTCATCACGTTCAACCTGAGACGCGAATGCGATGGAAGGATGACAGTTGATCTCCGCAGGTGACAGACTCCGTTTCGCTGTATGAAGAAAGTCTCATCAAACATTGCGGCCAGTCGATTGGTGTCGTGCGGAGTCTCGGCAATAATTCGATCCGTGCGAATACCAGCAGAGAGGAGCGGTCGAACGGTGATGACTCGGATCTTGGTGATTGAGGATCAACCGAAGTTACTGCAAGCGCTGCGGCAGGGATTCAGCGAGGAAGGCTTTGACGTCCTGACGGCGGATTCGTCGGAATCCGGTGGTTTGCTCGCCACGACGAAGAAGCCGGATGCGGTGATCTTGGATCGCATGTTGCCAGGCAAGGACGGCGTCACTCTGTTGCGTGAATGGCGGTCGATGGGGCTGACGATGCCGGTGCTGCTGTTGACCGCACGCGATCAAGTGCGTGACCGCATTGAAGGCTTGGACGCCGGCGCCGACGATTATCTGGTCAAACCATTCGACTTCGGCGAGCTGCTGGCACGAGTGCGTGCGCTGCTGCGGCGCCGGAACGACGAGCGGAAGTACCTGTTCCGCGTGGGCGATTTGGAGGTCGATGTCTTGTCGCGGCATGTCACTCGTGGCGGCGTGGAGATTGATCTGAGTCGGCGCGAATTCGAGTTGCTGGAATTCCTGGTGCGGCGGCGCAATCGCACGGTGTCGCGAGAAGAATTGGCTCGCGATTTGTGGAAGGAGCCGGCTGTCTGGACCAATGTCATTGATGTCACGGTGAAGCAGTTGCGGCGCAAGATCGAACGGCCCGGTTCGCCACAATTGATTTACACGATTCGCGGTGTTGGCTATGCACTGCGAGACGATGCGGAGGACGTCGAATGATTCGCTCACTGAGCATCCGCTGGAGATTGACGCTGTGGTACGGCGCGGCGATGACGACGGTCATGCTGGTGTTCTCGGCCGCGATCTTTGTTTTGACCGCTCGCAGTCAGTCGGCACGCATTGACTTTGAATTGGACGAAGAGATGAACGAGGTCGTCTATGAAGTCACGGCCCTTACCAACCGCGATGATTTGTTGAAGGAGTTGAAAGCCGAGTTCGGTTCGCACGCGACGTTTGATTTTGACATTGCTGGCGCGGACGGCAGCGCGTTGTTCCTCAGCGATCGTCTCAAGCAACAGCGACTGTTCGACGGAACGGTTTGGCCGACTCAATCGAGGTCCGACGTGCGGATATTACCGGATATGGGCGAGCTTCGCGTTTTGCGACATTCGCTGGAATCGCCGCATGGACCGCTGCTGCTGCACGTCGCCATTCCATTGTCATCGCTGCGTGAAGCTCAGCGATCGTTGCTACAAACCATGAGCGTGGTTGGCCCCGTGATGTTGCTGCTCGCAATCAGCGGCGGTTACTGGTTGGCGCGTCGAGCCCTCGCCCCCGTCGCGCAGATGACCGCCGCGGCCAAGCGGATCACGGCGCTGCGGCTAGACCAACGACTGGACATTCCGCCGGTGCGTGACGAACTCAGCCATCTGGCCCGCACACTCAACGACATGATCGACCGGCTGCACCACTCGTTCGACGAGATGCGCCGCTTCACTGCCGACGCGGCTCACGAATTGCGCACGCCACTGACCGTGCTGCGCACGCAACTGGAGATCGCTCTCCGATCCGATCGGTCCAATGAACAATACCGCGAGGTGCTCGTCAGCCTGCACGAGGACACAGTCCGGATGTGTCATCTCGCCGCGCAGTTGCTGGAACTTGCGCGTGAAGACACTGGCACCGAAGCCGCGCCGTTCACGACCCTGCGGCTCGATGAGATCTTGCAAGACGCGGTTGACCAAGTCCGGCCCGCCGCCGCGCACAAGTCGCTGCGATTCGAGATGAGCGACTTGCCGCCGACCCAAGTTGATGGAGACGCGCCCCGACTGCAACGAGTCTTCGTAAATCTGCTCGACAATGCAGTGAAGCACACGCCGCCGGGAGGCCGAATCTGCATGAGCCTCACAAAAAACGGCCATTCTGCCCCGAACGGCAGCGTCGAGGTGAACATCACGGACAATGGCGGCGGCATCCCTGCGGAACACTTGCCGCACCTTTTCAACCGTTTCTATCGCGTTCACCCTGCCAGCACGACTTCGGATGGTTCCGGCCTCGGTCTGGCTATTTCCCAAGCCATCGTCCAAGCGCACCGCGGCCACATCGCTCTAAATAGCACTCTCGGCTACGGCACAACCGCCACCGTCACGCTGCCAGCAGCGTAAAGCCAGGGAAATCGAAAATCAGCCTTGGCCAAGACTCGTGATCGGCTTGCCCAGGTACTTATCAAAGCGACATAATGCGTTCCTCGTTCAGGAACCGATAGAGGACGACGATATGATGCCACTTTCCCGCCTCGATCCCTTGTTTGCTTCCGGTCATTCACTGGTGAATCGCCGCGACGTTTTGCGTGTTGGTTCTGTCAGTGTGGCCGCGACGATCGTACCTGCGGCCTTGGAAGGGATCGCTCACGGCGCGGCGAGTCATTCTGCAAGCTTTGGCAAAGCAAAGTCGGTCGTCTATCTGTGGATGGGCGGCGGCGTCACGCATCTGGAATCGTTCGATCCGAAGCCCGAGGCTCCTGAAGAAATTCGTGGCACCTTGGAGGCCATCGACACAAAGTTGCCGGGCGTGCAATTTGCGGAAGCCTGTCCAAACCTTGCGGAGATCGCGGATCAATTGGCCGTGGTCCGCAGCTTCTCGCACGACAGTAACGATCACCTGTTGAGCCAGGCTTACACACTTTCCGGTCGCAAAGTGACGATGGCGCAGCTCTTCTCCGAGCCGAATATCGGTTCGATCGTGTGGCACTTGCAAGGTTCGCGAAATGGCCTGCCCGGATACATCGCGGTGCCGGGAGTCACTCGGCCTGGGCCTCCGCCGTATGCTTTGTTCGTCGGTGGTTGGTTGGGAGATCAATATGCTCCGTTTTGCGTCGGGGGCCAGCCGGAGCAGCCGGACTTCACAGTTGGCGAGAAATCGGAAAACCCGTCGCCGGTTAGCGATGAAGACCTGCGGCCCCGACTGCTCGACATGCCGGAAGGTGTCTCGCTCACGCGGCTGGATCGCCGAGCAGCCTTGCGACAAACGTTCGATCAAGCGCAACGAAGTATCGAACAGCAGCGACTGTCCGAAGCGGTGGATGGCAACTTCAACAGCGCACTCGGCCTGCTGACCTCCAGCAAGATTCGCGATGCGTTCGATATCCGCAAAGAACCGGACGCCGTGCGCGATGCCTACGGCCGAACGAAGATCGGTGGTCGCTGCCTGATGGCCTCACGGCTGGTCGAGGCCGGCGCGCGATTCGTCATGGTCGATTACGGATACGACCCGGACTACGGCAACCTGTGGGACAACCACAA
>JAYVSP010000352.1:0-3688 GCA_043775215.1 Planctomyces sp.
TGGTCGTCGGCAGCGTGGCACCGCCGAAGATCACATAGCTGTCACCCGCACTCGATTTGCCGTTGCTCGACGCATCGGCGTAGCGGGCACCGATCAGCAGGTCGTCGAAGCCGTCCCCGTTCACGTCCCCCCGCGCTGCTCACCGAAAAGCCGCTCTGGTCAACCGCGTCCGCGCCGAAGATCGTGATCCCGGCCGCGCCCAGAGTGGCCAGGTCGATCGTGGTCAGCAGACAGCGCGGCTCCAGTTTCTCAATCATCGCGGCGGAATCGGAATGCGACCGTCGAGACAGACGACGAACCCGAGTCAGACACTTCGGCCGCACGAGACGCTCTTGGATCAACGCGAACACCTTGGTCAATCGCATGCCTCTCACTCCCTTGTTGAGCACTCACGAGACTCTCCGCGAATTACTGTCGCCGTCTTCGCCACGACACGAAGAGTCAGCCGATGCAAGCGTGCGAAGGTGGGTCACAGTCGCGGCATGCTACGTTCAACATCAACATCAATGCCACCCGTCTCGAAATCTCGTGTACTCGCTCAACCGCGACAATGCCCTGAAATCGTCACGATAGTCGAACCCGGCTTGACCAAGTAGTCCGGGCGCGGACAATTCGCGGCACGGATTGCCATGAACGGGCTTGTTGTTCTTCAGAACCAATTTCAGTGCCAACGGGAACGAGTTGTGGAACCTGGGCCGACGCGCACCAGAACCGAAACCGTATTCGATCTGAACAGCGTAACCTTAATGAGGAAACATGATTTCCAAACCGACTGTCTTGATCTTGGGGGCTGGCTCAAGTACGCACTGTGGATATCCGCTTGGTCGCGAATTGGTATCCCAATTGTGCCAACTTAGAGGGTCAGCCGATTTAGATAACCTGCCTGATGGTTGGAAGCGAGACGGTGTCGAACGCTTCCTGATGAAGCTGAGTCGTTCCGATCCTTCCTCGATTGACGCGTTTCTTGAGACGAACCGCGATGAAGCCGCCCTAGGCAAATTCCTTATCGCTCGCCAACTCAAGAAACGCGAAGACATTGATCGCCTCTTCCCACCGCATGAATCAGGGTGGTATCGATACCTGTTCAACTCGCTATTAGTTGACGGTTCACCACATTTCGAGAAGAGTTCACTTAGCATCGTCGCGTTCAATTACGACCGATCACTTGAGGCGTACCTGCATATGCGGTTGCAAGCTAGTTTTCAACTTGACGAAGCAGAAGCTACGCGGATTCTAAACCAGCTTCCCATCATTCACGTTCATGGAATCCTCGGGGTGTATCCGGCATCACCGTATCGTTCCGAATGCGGCACTCAAGAACTGTTGGAGATTTCGCAGAAAATTCAGATCATTCACGAAATCCGTGATTCGGAAAATGACTTCTGCAATGAGACGTTTCGCCAAGCGAACCAACGATTGAATTCTGCGGAACGAATTTACTTTCTGGGCTTTGGATTTCATCGCGACAACCTCCGAAGGTTTCAGTTCTTTTCACGCGAGAATACAGACGGGAAGACGCTGCAAGCCACAGTAGCGGGAATGGGAACTCTCGACGTGCAGCACCTCCAAGCGACACTTGCCGAAATGGGATTTCCACCGAACGCATTCAACGGGAATCAATGCAACAACTTTTTCAGTCATGTGGCTGGTCTTGAATAGGTGCGGGAACGAGGGGTCCGCTGTGGGTTCTCGGCCTTGGGGGACAACGAAAAGGGGACGCAATTCTTTTCATCGAAACGGCGTGAATCTGTCAGAAATGAGCCATGTCCTGAAGCGAGTCTTTCGAGGGACCAGCGTTCGGCGTATGCTGGCTGCTGTCCACACGCGAAACTGACGGAGAACGCCCGATGAGCACACTTCTCGAAATCGAAGCGGTTGCCGACTCGCTGCCGCCTGAGCAACAAGCGGAGTTGGTCACGTTTCTCACGTCGCGTCTGGCTCGAACGAGTGGTCCGTTAACGCCCGATGATGATTCTCTGGAACAGTCGGAACGAGAGTTCTCGCGGTTGACTGAGGAATGGCGAGCGGCCACGGCGTTCACGTCGTCGTTGACGGAGATGTCGGCTCATCCTGCGTATCAACGAATCGTGGGCATGGGACAATTGGCATTGCCCATGATCTTTCGCGAATTGTCTTCCGAACCGGATCATTGGTTTTGGGCGTTGAAGGCAATCACGGGTTGTGATCCGGTATCGCCGTCGCATCGTGGCAACATCGACTTGATGGCGGCCGATTGGCTGGCTTGGGGCCGGTTGCGAGGATACGTCCAACCGTGAGTCTGCCTTTCGACCAATGCTTTCCGCAATTGCTAGCCACCGGTTACGCGATCACCAGCCCGCCGGATCGGCACTACAACTGCATCGCGTGGGCGGCCGACGATCACACGCGTTGGTGGTGGCCTGATCTCGCCGAGTGCGGGTTCTGGCCAGACGGCGTGCCTCGCGAGTGGACGACTGCGGCGTTGGTTCAAGCCTTCGCGACGCTCGGATACGCACTCGCATCGTCGAAGGATTTGGAAGACGGAATTGAGAAGGTGGTGCTCTACGTCGCCAATGGCCGCCCGACACACGCCGCGCGGCAACTCCCCGATAGCTCGTGGACAAGCAAATGCGGTCGAGCCGAAGACATTCGCCACACCTTGGATGGCTTGGCCGGTGATTTCTATGGCGAACCAATGATTCTGTAGGCGCGTCGACGGCAGTCGTAATAGAGCGGTTCTATCAGCCGTGTAGCGGATATCTGTAGCCGAAGTCGCCAGACTGCGACTCGTGCGACTTGCTTGTTGACGACGCGCCGGCACAACTTGGCGTCAACCATTCGCTGGCGAACAACCTTGAGGGCCATCGGGCCGAAGTTCGACACCCCTTTCAAGCCATAGGTGTCTTTCAGAAATCGGAGCGCCGCCTTGATGCAATGCTGTTCGGAAGTCGGTCGGCCGTTCTTGCAGTAATGCTGTTCGACATGCTGCCGAAAATAGGCCAGCACCAGTTCGTTGACCGAGAGTTCCGTATTTTCGCCCGGCGGAAGCGCCCGCCCACGCGACAGCCATTCGGCAATCAGGGTGTCGTACTGAGCCTGAGCGTCAGGCGTCAGGCGTCCCAAAGCGGCCGAGATAGTGGACTTTGCCACACAACCGCACGACAGCTTGCCCGGAAGCATGACGACCGAGCTTCGGCACTCGCGCATTTGATCGGATCATTGGAGCGGTTTCCTTCGCAATTTCAGTAGGCTACTGAAAATCGAAGAATCCAAACCGCTCTTCCGAACATCGGAAGGTAAGCGCAACTGCTTTCGGTTCAACAGGTCTTAGAAATCGGGGTGACAGGATTTGAACCTGCGACTTCTTGGTCCCAAAGAACTTCTCAACCGCCGAGTTGATTGGTGAAAAACGCCTATTTCACCGTGTTTTCTACGCTTCCGGGCCATTCTCGTCAAGTATCACATAGTCTCATTTCGTTGCCGTAAGTCGTGGAATTCGGGCCATTTCGTGGAACCAATCGTGGAACAAAACGGCAAGCGGTCACAGTCAACGGGTGAAATCCATGACTCAGCAGCGGCAGGTCATCCCCCCTGCCTAATGTCATCGCAACTCGCCACGGTCATGCCGGCTGAATCTGTTCCGGCAATATTGCCGGAACAAACAACAACACTGGCTGACTGTGGCGACGTTGCTCGGATCGAATGTGAC
>JAYVSP010000353.1:0-3730 GCA_043775215.1 Planctomyces sp.
AGGGCTTCTTATTGTTGTTCTATTCGTCACCCAGGGCTTCGCCCTGGGCTATCGAGTTGCACCCCTTTGGGGCGAAAAACAAGACTGCGCAACTTCAAATCGCGTCAGCGAGGGCGAGCGTTCCAGAATGCTTCGATTCGCGTGCCTTGTGAAGCATCCGCCCTCGCTGACGCTCGCACTCTGCTTTCCCATTAACTCTTGTACCAGGTAAACCGAAATGTGCTGCCTTGCCCAAGAGCAGATTCCAGGCTGATCTGGCCTTTTTGATTTTCCACAATTTTCTTGACCAAAGCCAGTCCCATGCCGCTTCCTTCGACTTGGTCGCGCGGTTTGAGCGTTTGAAACATCAGAAACACTTGAGCATGGAATTTGAGAGGAATCCCCGGTCCGTCGTCGCGGATGGTGAATTCCACAAACGGTCCGAGATCCTGCGCCGAGATTTCCACATGACCATCGCGGCGGTCGTGATGCTTGATGGCATTGCCGATCAAATTGCGAAACACCTGTTCCAGGGGCGTCTTTAATGTCGTCAATGTCGGCAGTTCACCCACTTGGATGGTGAAGGTCTCCGGTGGGCAGAGCAGAGCGAGCGCTTCGCGAACCAGCGCGGCCGTCTTAATAGTTTCCGGTTTGTGAGCGACGCGTCCGGCTCGTGAGTAAGCCAGCAGGTCGTCGAGCAACCGCTCCATGCGTTTGATCCGCTTTTGCATCAGGTCCAAGTCCGCCCGCGCTGGCGCGGGCAACAAAGAACCTGCGTCTTCCACGATCCACTGCGCCAGATTGTCGATCGCTCGCAGCGGGGATTTCAAATCGTGTGATGCAGAATAGGCAAACTGATCCAGATCGCGGTTACTTCGCTCTAACTCCTCGGCATAACGTTGGATGGCCTGTTCCGCCTGTTTACGCTTCGTGATGTCTTCGACAATCGCAATGTGGTTCTCCGGTTTCTCGCCGGAATGCCACGTCGCGGAGACCGTTAGATTGACCCAGACAATTTCACCATCTTTGCGGTGATAGCGTTTCTCCATCGAAAACTCGTGGATCGTGCCGGCAACGAGTTCAGCCATGTTGTCCAAGTCTCCCGGCAAATCCTCGGGGTGCGTGAGTTCCTGGAACGTCATGCCGGTCATTTCCTGCGCGGTGTATCCCACAATGTCGCAGTAGCGCTGGTTGATGCGCAGGAACCGGCCGGTTGCCGTTTCGATCATGGCCACGCCGACGGCCGCTTGTTCAAAGATCGTCCGAAAACGCTGTTCGCTTTCACGCAACACAGCCGCACTGCGACGTTGGTCAGCCACTGCGGAGGCCAGCGTTTCGGCCGTCAAGGCGACGGACCCAATGAAGATCTGCAACAGCAATAACGAATCATTGGCCAACAGCGCGGGAGCCACGAACGGTCCTGCGATCACCGATGTGCCTGCCGTTGCCGCTTGCATCATGAACCAGGTGTGCCAGATCGCGATCACCGAGACCAGCACGGCTGCCAGTGAGGTTTCACGCTGACCAAAGCGGAAGGCCGACCAGATCAAGAACGGGATCACATACACATAAGGCATCGAATGAATTATTTCACCTTTAAACCAGCCACCAAAGACCAGCTCGGTCACAGCCGCCGTCAACAGGAACAGCGCTGCCGCCTCGACGAGACGGCCGGGCAGAAACTGCGGAGTTCGCCACCAGCGATAGAGTGCCGGCGCCAGAATCAACATGCCGGACAGATCCCCCAGCCACCAGGTGAACCACACGCTCTTGTAGATTTCGCCCGAAATGTTGCCCGTCAGCCACAGGCTGGTCGATCCGTTCGTGGCGGCCAATGCACACGTTCCGGCGGCGATGGCGAAAAACCGGAAGACATCCGGCGTCCGCTCGAACGGATCGCCAACCGGAACCCACCGCCGCACGAGCAGCAACGCGCACACGTGCTCCAGGGTATTCCCCAAGCAGATTCCGATCGACGCCAAGGAACCGGGCAAGGTGTGAGGCAGCGTCAACAAATTGGCCAGGAATGCACCGATCAGAATGCCCGGCCAGACTCGCAGGCCCAGCATCAACACGGCCGCCAAGCCGATGCCGGAAGGAGGCCAAACCGGCGAAGCATTCGTGCCCCGCAATTGCATCAGCAGCCCCAAGCGAGCAGCTCCATAATAGGCCAACGCCACCAATGCCACTTCGATCAAGAACTTTAAGCGTCCGTTAATCACCTCGAATCTCCTGACTCCAGCATCGTCGACTGAAGCGGGTCGGGAGTCTTCTTCAGGTCGACAATACTGCCGTACGACCAACGAACGCGCAATGACGCAGACATGACGCCAACCTGAGAAAGACTCCCGACCCGTGGGCCACAGTCGCGACATCGGAAAAACTTCCCGTTTTCGCCTGTTCCAGATAACCCACACATCACCGAAAAGCAAACGGCGAGCGAGAACACTGGCCAGCAGGGAGCATTGGCGAGCGGAGGGTGTCAAACCCCCGAGCATTTGTCGGCAGGGCTTGCGAGTTTCTGAAATTGGAAAGTCAGTAGTCCAACCCCTTATGGGTCGGTCGACTGGTCGGTCGGTCGATTCGAAATCAGCGGTATTTCGCCACATAAATTGAATCGACCGACCCACAAGGGGTCGGACTACAAGTTTGCCTAACACGAACAACTAACGAGGCTTTGCCTCAGACCAACAAGAAGTTGAATCCTAAATCTCCGTAAGACTTGGATTCCTCCGTTCTGCAAACGTTGAGAATTTGGTTTTGGCGAGAAGATTTTAAGCGACGATTTTGTTAAGTGCATGTGTAGTCGCCGTTCGGGCGGCGGGGAAGGTTGGGCGCACGCGGCTCGCGTGGTTTCGGGGGAGCAATCGCACGCGAACCGCGTGCGCCACATTCGGGGGAATGCTGTGGCAAGTCCTGAGATCACCGGGGATTCGGCGAGTTGTACGAGTCCCATTTCGGCGGACCCAGCCGGGACGGTGACGCGGTGGATTCCCAAGTTGAAGCAGGGTGATCCAGAGGCTCAGGCGTGGTTGTTGGCTCGGTACTATCAGCACGTGGTGCGCGTGGCGGACGCTCAAATGGGGACGGTTCCGCGGCGGGCGGCGGATGAAGAGGATGTGGCTTCGGAAGTCTTTCGGCAGTTCTTGGATCGTGCCCAGATCAACGGGTTTCGGCGGCTGGAGGATCGGACGGACCTGGAAAGTATCTTGATGATGCTGACTCAGCGCCGCGCCACGGATGCCTGTCGGACCGCGACCGCTCGGCGCAAGTTTGAACTCGGGGAATCAGCGTTCGGCGGTGCGAAAGGACATCCGGCCAAACGGGTGCTCGATGCACAACCGGCGGCTGAGGCAGGTCATTCGGAGGACTCGGTGACTCGCGAGTTGGCGGAGAACATTCGGCGTTTGTTCTGCTCCATCGAATGCGACGAACTGAAGCTGGACCAGATTGCGTTGCTCGCCTGCAAGGATTCTCGGCGGACGAAATCGCCGACCAGATTGGCGAGCTGAAACGGACGGTCTATCGGCGGCTGGAATTGATCCGCACGCGCTGGCAGGAATCGCTGGAAAAGGCTGAAACGTCGGCAATCGCCGCAGCGTGCTTCCCCTCGTGATCGTGGTGAGCCAAACGATCGGAGAATGATTTGTTTTTGGCTCTTCCGGTGTTCCGGGGAGGCCAGTTTTGAAGCCACGGATGAAACACGGATTGAACACGGATCAGGACAGCGAACGAGGCCCATTAGAATCGA
>JAYVSP010000354.1:0-15116 GCA_043775215.1 Planctomyces sp.
CCATCTTTTACCCAACCATTTTTTACCTTCCTCCCCCAGTCCGCGAAAACTTGACTCAATTGCAACAACTTTCGGACTCGAAGGATTCCAATGATCGAGGCACTGCGATGACCAAAACTCTCTTCACGGATGTCAGAATTCTGGATTGCACCGGAGTTGAACCCTATCTGGGTGAGGTGCTGGTCGAGGGAGCACGCATTGCGGCGATCGCTCGTGACGGACACCGCTTGTCGCGCGACAACGTTGACGTCATCGACGGCGGCGGGGCGACGTTGATGCCAGGTTTGATCGAGTCGCATGCACATCTGAGCATAGAGAACGCGGCCGACCTTGTGCAAATTGGGTTGATTCCGCCGGAAGAGACGCTGCTCATCGCCATGAAGAATGCGAAACTGTATCTCGACTGCGGGATCACAAGCTGCATCAGCGCGGCGTCTGCGAAACCGCGGACGGATGTGGTCATTCGCAATGCGATCAACAAGGGAGAGATTCCCGGCCCGCGGTTGCTGGCGGCCAGTCCGTGGCTGACGGTGACCGGTGGGTTGGGCGACATGCGAACGCTGCACATGCCGCACATGCCGCACATGTCGTCAATGGCGATCACGGTTGATGGGCCGGAGAACTTTCGCCGTATGACACGAGAATTGATTCGCGAAGGGGTCGACATCATCAAGCTGGTCATCTCCGGCGACACGTTTGTGCCGCACGCTCCGTCGCACAGCACGGTGATGAGCGAAGCGGAAGTCGCCGCCGCGGCAGAGGTCGTGCATGCTCACGGCAAGCGGATGAGTGCTCATTGTCGGAGCGCCGATTCAGTCAAGCTCGCGGTGAAGCACGGTATCAAAGTCATCTATCACGCCAACTTCGCCGACGAGGAAGCGATCGATCTGCTGGAAGCGAACAAAGACTGGGTCTTCGTCAGCCCGAACATCGGTTTCACCGCGACCGCGTCCTACGAAGGAGAAAAGTGGTTCACCGAGCAGCAAGTGGTCGAATTCGGCTTCCGCGAAGAGTTGGCCGGCGCCGCCAAAGGACTCAAAGAGTTGAAGAAACGCGGCATCCGCATTCTCGGCGGCGGCGACTACGGCTTCTTCGTGACGCCGCATGGTGAGAACGCGCGCGATCTCGATCATCTGATTCGCTATTGCGATTTCACCCCGATGGAGGCGCTGCTCTCGATGACCAAGCACGGCGGAGCGGCGATGGATCTGCCGAATGAACTCGGTCAGATTCAGCCCGGCTTTCTCGCCGATCTGCTGCTGGTGGCGGGCGACCCGCTCGCCGAACCGAAAGTGCTCCTCGAACGCAACAAACTGCTCGGTGTCATGAAGAACGGGGAGTTCCATCGTCGGCCAGCATGAAAACAACTCCCGACTCCCGACCCCTCTCGCGATCAGATCACTGGAACCGTTCTCACCATGAAGACCATGTTCACTCGCCACGAATGACTTTGATTGCCTTTTCGGCGAAGCCACGAACTTGCGTGTCTTTGTCGGACTCCGAAATGCGTTCGAGCGCGGGGAGCGCGCCATTGGCGGACGGACCGATCTTTAGCAACGCCAAGACGACTTCGCCACGTACCGCTGGATCAGTCTGTTCCAGGGCTTCAGTCAGTGCGGGGATCGCCTTTGAGTTCGCTGGGCCGACGTTGCTCAGGGCGTGAACGGCCTTGAGGCGTTGTTTCGCGTCCGTGTTCGGAGCTTTGAGTGTGTCGAGCCAAAACTCAATAGGCTTGCCAGAGACGCTCAACAGTTCCGGAGACTTCGCGCACCCAATCAGACCGTGCGCGAACATGCAGCACAACGCGGTGATGAAACTTCGTCTGATGAGATCGTTCATCAATCCAACCCCGCCACGATGTCCTTGCCGGCTCGCGTACCCATCGCCCAGAAGGCCAGACGTAGTGGGCCATCTTGAGTGATGCTTTTGATGAAGCGAACCGAGCCATCCGCGAAGACAAGATGCACGCCACCAGCATGGAAGCTGGAAAAATCGTCGAGACCACCATCGCTGTCCGTCAAAATGTTGATCCAGTTGTTGTGAGCCAACACGAAGTCCGGAGCTGGGCCAGTCGCTAACGTCCACGGATTTTGTTGACCGGCTCGGCACACGGCATTATTTGGAGCACCGGCCCAAAGACCGTTCGTCAATCCCCAAGCACGTTCACCGACCAGGACCGTTGTGCTCGTGCCGTCTTTCAAATCCCCGATGCGAATGCCGCTGTTGCGGAACATGGAACCATTGCCCGTGGGATCATCCGTCTCACTGGCGTCATCTCCCACCGTGGCTGCGTAACTAAACGGCGCAGCGGTGGCGATCAGCGTTCCCGTTGCGTCTGTGACACGAAACGGTCCGCCGTCCACTAAATCGGATGCACACAAATAAACGGGGAGTATGGTTTGAATCGCCGCCGAGTTGTTGGCATGCTCGACCGGAAGGCGAAAGTCAATCTTGCGATACAGCGGACCATGATCCAGATACGGCAGGATCATCGCGCTCCAGCCCCAGCCGTTCGAGGTTGCCGGATACGCCGCACCGGCCACGTATCCTGGCGGAAAACGGTTCATCGACGCATGGTAGTTTTGCAAGGCCAAGCCAATCTGCTTGAGATTGTTCTTGCACTGCGACCTCCGCGCCGCTTCGCGAGCTTGCTGCACCGCCGGCAGAAGCAATGCGATCAAGATCGCAATGATCGCGATCACCACTAACAACTCGATTAATGTGAACCCGAGCCGTTTGGTGATTCGACGCTGTTTCAATCGCAGTGTTTTCACGACGCATTCCCGTTGGAACAGGGCGAGCTAATTTTTGATGCTGGGCTACAGTTATCGCAAATTCACAAATTGGCATATCCTGCCCGTTGCAAGTGGGCGAAGACGATGCTTGAGATCAAGGACATACGATACCGGATGGTTCTCAATTCGGATCGCGGCCGCGCGTTGATTCTTTCGTCAGTCATGGCGAGAAAATCACCACGCGAACGCAAGCCACGAAGCTGGCGGCTTGAATTTCGCCGCCTCCGCACGGGACACTCCGCCAGCATTTCTCCAACAGGGATTTTGAAAGGGCTGATTCATGGAATTGAAACTCACCACCGCAACGGCGCGGGCAGTGGATGCGGACTGGCTTGTTGTCGGAGTTCCCGAAGGAAGCGAGTGGAGCGGCGAGTTGATTGCGCTCGACAATGCTTTGCAGGGGCAACTCACTCGATTGCGCGAGGCGGGAGACTTGACCGGCAAGCTGGCGGAGTTGGTCTCCGTCCCGGACACACCGACACTGACGTCGCGGCGCCTGTTGTTGGTCGGCATTGGTTCTCCCAGCGAATTGTCGGTGGCCCGTTGGGATAAGGCGATGATGACGGCTGTCAGGCAGGTCTCGTCGAAGAAGGATATCCGCATTGCCGTTGCTGTCCCTGAACAACTCGGTCCATTGCCGAGTGCCCGAGCCATCGAAACGCTGGCGACTGTGCTGGTTGTCGGCTCGCAGGGGCAAGACCTGTTCAAGGCCGAACACTCACGGTTTTCGTTCGCCGCCGCGCAGATTGATCTTCCGCCAGGAAGCGATGTCGCCGCCGCGACTCAGGCTGCCGAGCGTGGCCACATCCTCGGCGACGCCATAAATCTCACGCGGGAGCTGGTGAATCGGCCTCCGCACGAAATTTATCCAGAGACGTTTGCCGCGCGGGCTCAGCAAGAAGCGGCGGCGTGTGGACTGAAGTGCGAAGTGTTCGATGAAAAGCAACTTGATGCAGAACGGTTCGGCTCGCTGCTGGCGGTGGCGAAGGGAAGCGACCGGCCGGCACGGATGGTTGTGCTGGAACATCGGGGCGGCGGAGCGAACACACCGACTTTGGCGATCGTCGGCAAGGGTGTTACTTTCGACAGCGGCGGCCTGTCGATCAAGCAGACTGACGGCATGTTGACCATGAAGTGTGATATGGCCGGAGCTGCCACGATGCTCGGCGCGATGACGGCCATTGCGCGGCTCAAGCTCCCCGTGAATGTTGTCGGCTACGCGGGTTTGGTCGAGAACATGCTCGGCGGGAAAGCGTACAAGCTGGGCGACGTGCTGACGGCTCGCAACGGCGTGACCATTGAAGTTCACAACACGGACGCCGAGGGTCGGTTGGTCATCAACGATGTACTCTGCTACGCCGTCGATCATGGAGCCGATCGACTGGTTGACCTGGCAACGCTCACCGGAGCATGCGTGGTCGCGCTGGGCGAAGATGTCGCTGGAATATTTACGAACAATCAGCCGTGGTGCGATCAAGTGCTCGCCGCTGCGAAGTCGGCCGGTGAGGACTTGTGGCAACTGCCGATGTTTGACTCATACAACGAACTGCTCAAGAGCGACGTGGCCGACTGCAAGAATGTCGGCGGTCGCTGGGGCGGAGCGATCACCGCCGCGAAGTTTCTGGAGAAATTCGTCGCTGGTAAACCCTGGGTCCATCTCGACATCGCCGGCCCGGCATTCGCCTCGTCCAACAAGGGACACCGTGAAGGCGGCGCCACCGGCTGCCTAGTCCGAACGCTGGTCGAAGTCGCGGGTCATACGTAGCTCTCTTCACCAAACACCTCTTCATTCCTTTGCCGTTATTCCCTTGCCGTGAATCGGATTGGCAAGGGAATAAGGGCAAAGGAATCAAACTAAGGGCAAAGGAATCAAACAGGGAGCGATTTGATGCCGCTCGGCCGTGACGGAATTCCGCTGGGAACGCAACGGTTCCATGTGCATTCGCCTCGCACGGCCTTCCGTATCACTGCCGTCACGGAAGATCTGGATATGTTGGAGGGGCACCTCAGGCGATTGCTCTCTCTCACCGAACTCGATGCGATCCAATGGATCAACCTGAATCATGCCGACATTCAATTCAAGACTCTCGGCCGCTGATCGTTTGGCAGAGGAATAGCGGCAAGGGAATGAAGACGCGGACAAGAACGCGAAAGGACTGGAGAGTTGGTTTGATGACAAGTCATATCTTTGTTTCCGAACGCCTGCGGGAGTTTGCTTCGCGGGTCTTTCAGACTTTTGGCGTGCCGGTATCAGATGCCGAACTTGCGGCGGACATTCTTGTCTTGAGCGATCTGCGCGGGATCGACTCGCATGGCATCGCGCGGTTGCGGTCGTATGTCAGCATGTTGTCGATTGGGCGGATCAATCCGCGGCCGAACATCACAATCGTACGTGAGTCACTCAGTACGGCGACGGTTGATGGCGACAACGGATTGGGGCTGGTTGTCGGGCCGCGGGCCAATGCGATCGCGATGGACAAAGCCGATCACGCGGGGACCGGTTGGGTCGCTGTGAAGCACACGAACCATTACGGCATCGCCGGCTGGTATGTGCTCGAAGCTTTGAAACGGGACATGATCGGCTGGGCGATGACCAACACGACCAAGATCGTCGCGCCGCTGTGGGGGGCGGAGAAGATGCTGGGCACGAATCCGCTGGCCATTGCGTTTCCGGGGCTGGAGGAACCGCCGATCGTGATCGACATGGCGACGCCGGCCGCCGCGTTCGGCAAAGTTGAGATGGCCATTCGGACCAACAAGCCGATCCCCGATGGCTGGGCCATCGATCGTGAGGGGCGTCCCACAACCGATCCCCGGACGATGGCGGATGGCGGCGCGATGTTGCCGCTGGGTGCCGATCGCGAACACGGTGGCCACAAGGGCTATTGTCTGGGTGCAATGGTCGATCTGCTCTGTGGTCCGTTGAGCGGTGCCAACTGGGGACCGTTTACTCCGCCATTCACATTGGATCATGCCGAGCCGCCGCGCCGAGTCGGCCAAGGGATCGGCCACTTCTTCGGCGCGATGAAGATCGATGCATTCATCGACCCCACGGAATTCAAAAAACAGATCGACGACTGGATTCGGACGTTCCGCGAGACCAAGCCCGCTCCCGGCACGACCGGCCCGCTGATCCCCGGCGACCCCGAACGCTTGGCCGAGATCGAACGCCGTCAAACCGGCATCCCGCTCGTGCCGGCCGTGGTCGAAGACTTGCGTTTTGTCGCCAAGCAGACGAGCGTCGTATTCGAGTGAACCAACAAAGGAGTGGGGACAATACCTGCGGCTCACACAGACTCCCGACCCCTTGGGCATGGAGATCCAAAATGCCTCGAATCGTCATCGCGGAATGCAAGCAGGAAGTCTCGACTTTCAACCCAACCAGGAGCCACTTCGAAGATTTTCGAATCGTGCGCGGATCAGCGCTGCTGGATCATCATCGCCGAGTGCGCGAAGAGGTCGGCGGGGCGTTGAGCGTCTTCGATGCGGACCGCCGAATCGAACTCGCGCCGGCCTTTGGTGCGAGTGCCAATACGTCGGGCGGAGTGCTCGCGGCCGGCAGCTTTCAGCGGCTGTGCGATGAATTCCTCGGCGGCCTGTCGGATGTGAGCCAATCCGGCGGTGGCTCGATCGATGCCGCGTACTTCTCGTTGCACGGTGCGATGCAGGCGGAGAACGAAGACGATCCCGAAGGCTTTTTGTTGCAGGAAGCACGACGCATTCTGGGCGAACGGATTCCGTTTGTGGTATCGCTCGATCTACACGGCGTACTGACAGACCGGATGCTCGAACACAGCGACGCGGTCGTGGCCTATCACACATACCCGCACATCGATTTCTTCCAAACCGGAGCACGAGCCGCGAAATTGCTCATGAAGATTCTGACTGGTGGAGCTCGGCCAGTCACCGCGCGCGTCAAGATTCCTGCGCTCGTGCGCGGCGATGAACTCATCACCGAGACCGGCTCGATCGGCGAGTGCATTCGCCTGGCTCAACAGATTGAGGCCAGTGATGCCGGACTCTCAGCCGGAGTGATGTGGGGCAATCCTTTCACCGATGTTCCCGAACTGCGCACCAATAGCTTCGTCGTCATGGACGGCGATGAAGCCGCCGCGCGGAGTCAGGCCAACGAGCTGGCCAACATCTTTTGGAAACATCACGACAAGATGCAGGTGCCGCTGACGAGTCTGACTGACAGCATTCGCCAAGCGGCCGAGGTCACTGCCGGAACCGTCGTGATGATGGACGCCGCGGACGCCACCAGTTCTGGCGCATCGGGCGACAGCAATGCGATTCTTCGCGAGGTTCTTCGTCAGAAATATCGCGGCCGAGTGCTCGCTCCGATTGTTGATCCAACCGCGGTACGACAAGCCTTCGCGGCCGGGATCGGCGCGACTATCCGCACAAAGGTTGGCGGAGCGGTCGACCGCGCGCGCTATCAACCGCTCGAACTCGAAGCACGAGTGAGACTGCTTTCCGACGGCAAGTTTCGCAGCGAATCGTTTGGTTGGCCGTGGGATTCAGGCGACACCGCGGTGCTCGAAGCGGACAACCTCACGCTGGTCGTGGGGACTCGACCCGTCAGCCTCTTTGATCGTTCGTGGTTCTACGCCAATGGCCAAGACCCTCGACACTTCAACCTCGTCGTCGTGAAGTCGCCGCATTGCGAGCATCACATGTTCGCCGACTGGTGCGCCAAGCTGATCAACGTCGACGCCCCCGGTTCGACCAGTGCGAACTTGAAGAGCCTCGGCCATACCAAGTGCGAGCGCCCCATCTTCCCGCTCGACAACACGATCAACTTCAAGCCCGTCGCGGATGTGTTTCGTCGCAGGTATTAGACCTACAGCGCTAGACCGTAGCTGAAGTCGCCAGACTTCAGATCATTCTGCTCGAAAATGTCTGAATTCTGGCGAATACAGCTATGAAAAATGGCAATCTAGCGCTGTGGGTTTAGTTCCATCTCAGATTCGCTCGCCCCGGCAAAGCGGCATCAGATTTCATTCTGGCCACAGCGACCCCAGCCGGCTGTATTGAAGCCAGCCGGCGACTCGAAGATGTGGCGGTAAGCATCGCCCGCCGCCCAGGCGAGACCGTACGACTTCCATTGTTTGGTTGCTGGGGCGTTGCTGACCAGCTTAACGCCGCTGGCCGTGCCCGTGTGTACGCCAATGCCACCGGCTTGGCCCCATTCCGCCAGCCCGATCGTCGCGATATCACCCGCCACTGTCACCGTATCGATCAGCGCAATGTGTTCATGAGAATGCACCGGGGCATCATTGTGGACGGTGATCACCACATCTCCCGATGAAACTCTGTCAGGCTGGAACCGAGCCCTCAGCGGGAACTGCGCGAGCGTCAATTCGATGGCTCTGGTAATGCCCGCTTTTGCCTTGACCGCATCGTCGGCAGGGACGCTCATCCCCTGAGCCCACGCGCGCGGCTTCACTTCAGGCGACAGTCCAAAAAAGTTGCCGACAAAACCGTTGCAGTCCAGCCCGATGTATGTTTTGACGTAGGTCGTCAGGTCGCCAGCACCGGCTCGGCCCGGAGCGATCAGCCCGCACAGCGAAGCGAGTCGCAGGGTGTCAATGATCTCTTCGGGCGAACCCTTTCCCAAGTACGCCCGGCGCAAGCTGTGCCGGAAAAATACCTCGGTCTCATCCATGCGGACGTCCTTGCGAATCTGAAATACCAACGGCAAGGTGGTTCCGCCCGTCTTGGGGATGAGTTTGTTGACCAGACGGTCATATTCATTCTGCCGCTCGGTCGACCAGCCGGAACAGTAGTTCCGAATGTCTACCGTCTGCAAAATATCCTGGCCGAAGTCATTGACCACCAGTTCATGATACCGCTTGACATAGTTCCCTGGAGCAGGCATGAGATTCCTCCTTCCTGAGACAATCAAAGAGAGGCACATTTTTAGAATCGGCAATGGGAGCCGTCCAGTGATTATAGCGAAGCCAGCGAGGCCAGATGTCACTGCGCGGAACAATCGCATCGACGCGAAATGCGCGACGGTCGTCGGAGCAGCGTTCTCGGGCCATGGCGTCCGGCTTCGCAGACGAGCGTCCCCGTGGCCAAGACAGGTCGATGTTTCAATTTGGGAAGCCTGTACTGTCATGTAACCCGAAGAAGTTGTGATTTTTTTGACGTTCTGATTCCGAAGTTCCTTCAGTTCCTTGATCGCCTCGCTGAGCGAGGGAAGAACGCGGGGTCGGGTCTGCGATTTTTCGGAATTGGCCGACGAATCGCGGGGAAGTTGGTAAGTCCGTCACCGGCCAATTCCGAAAAATCGCAGTCACGACCCCGCGTTCACCCATCCGCGCATTGTGCTCTGGTTAATCGCGCGAACATTATCCCGCTTCGGACAGAGTCGTCGTGTCTTCTGCGGCGGAGCCTCGCCAACGGACCAGTAGCCAGGCGGTTGGAGCCAGCACCAACAGCATCCCCGCCAAGGACGATGAGTCGTAATGCCGGCTCTCGAAGAGCACTTCGAAGAGCAGTGCGAAGCCGACCTGCGTCAGGCCCACCACCGAGACTCGCGACGGCACGCCCAACGTGAACGCCTTTGTCAGACAGTACTGACCGATCGTTGCCGACGTGCCGACTCCCAGCAGTAACAGCCAACTCGCGGAAGTTACTGGCAACGGTTTGTCGGGCAGGCGTCCGCCGACCAGTCCCAAGGCTGCTCCTGCAAAGAACAACGAAACTCCGCTGAAGTGCCAGACGATTGCACGCGTATCGAGTCCTCGCACTCGGTGCAGCCCAATCATGGCCAATGCACTCGTGAAAGAGGCAAGCAATGCGGCCAGTGTCGCCAGATTGCCGTCCTCCAGATGTGGCTGTTGAATCAAGAAGACACCGCATAAGGCACACACCACGCAGCCCCACGCAAATGAACCGGGGCGTTGTTGCAGCATCGGCCAGGACAGTAGCGCAACCCAGATCGGAAAGAGGTTTGTCAGCGTCAGCGTGTCGGCCACCGGCAGTCGCGTCAGCGCGAAGAACGTACAAACCAAACTGGTGCTGCCGGCGAGGCTTCTCAGCCACAAGGCTCTCGAACCGAACACGACCAATCGGCCGCCGGCCCACCACGCTGACAACGCGGTCAGTACAAACGGCACGCTCGATCGGCCAATCGCAATCGCCGGCCATGAGAACCGGTCGCGCACCGCATGCGCCAGAGTACTCATCACGGCGAACGCGAACGCCCCACCGAGCATCCACAAATACGGAGCGACGGGGCGAACAGGCGGTTTGTCAGCGGCGGCGTCAGGCACTGCGAGCCATTCAATTGTGCATTGCCAAGTGAATCAATCCGTCATTCCAACCGACCCCACTTCATTCGTCATTCCCGCCGTCCGGCGCGAACATGTCTCCTTCGATCGGAATCCACTCAGACGGCGGTTCCGCGTCGATCCGCTCGTCGGTGATGAGCAGCAGGTAGAAGCGGATCAGTGGACGCAGAAACGTCTCGGGGTTCTCGTCCAGGATTCCGTGCAACGTTTTCGACGCCAGTTGCGGCTTACCCGATTCAAGCTGGCTCATCGCGATATACCATAACAGTGAGGTCTGTTCGTCATTCTTGCGAAAGAGAGCTTCTCCGACGACCGCAGTATGCTGGACGGGCCAGACACTCGGCTGACCCAGGATCTGCAGCGGGGATTGCGTCAACGGTAATGAGGTCAGCAAGCTGCTCATCACTTGC
Organism: Planctomyces sp.; assembly: GCA_043775215.1. Classification (GTDB taxonomy): domain Bacteria; phylum Planctomycetota; class Planctomycetia; order Planctomycetales; family Planctomycetaceae; genus SXKJ01. The sequence goes on from JAYVSP010000354.1 coordinate 10,507, forward strand.
TGTTGCCCCATGTCGATTTGCTGATTCCACAGCGATATGGCTCGGTCGTATTCGCCGTGAGCCAGCCGTGCCCAGGCGGCCGGGAGTCGCCACGCCGCGAAGTTCGTTTCCGATTCGTACTCGAACTGCGAGTATGCTTGCTCGATCTGCCCGGACTCAAACAGCAACAAGCCGCGCAGAACCTGAGCTTGTGGCGACTCGCGCACGGCAGTCAGATTTCGATCGAGTAACGTCAATGCCTCCAGCACAAAGCCCGCCTGATAGGTCTGCTGAGCCACAAGCAGCGGGTCTGCCCCGGTATCCATTACTTTCTCAATTTGCTCGCGGAGCGTGTCTTGCTGGCTGAGCCACTGTTCTTTCAATTTGATGGTCTGTTGTACGGTTTGCTCGAAGCCAGGATCGCTGGAAGCGACGTCCTCAGTCAGCCGCTCGTAGACTGTCAGCTCGCGCAAGGCCAAGTCGATCCGATTGTGTTGCTGCAACAACTGCATGAATCGTAACCGTAGGTTTGCCGAGTTCGGCTCCAGCACGACTGCCTGGTGATACGCCGCCAAAGCCTGATTGAATCGCATTTCATTCGGGACATTGAGACCCTGCCCGCGCAACACTTCCGATTCCAAAAACAGCAAGAAGGAGTACGCGTCTCCGAGCACTTGGTAAGCCAGGGGCTGATCGGGCGATTCCGTCAGCCCAACGTTGGCTTTCCGGATCGCCAGCGTCGCAATGGCAACAGCGGTCGGGTGATCAATGGATAACTGGCCGCTGTTCATCGCGTTCAAGTGCGTCAGCAAGTTGTCCGCTTCTTGAGTCGCATTCGGAATGCGGGTCTCCGGCGGCGAGACATACTTCTGAAATGCTGTTCGCGGCCGAGGCCAGTCGGAACGCAAAGCCGTGATGGGCGATTCCGTTTGCATCGCATTTTTGATGAACTGCATACGATGCTCGCCGAGATACTTGCCGAGTTCGTCGTGCTTGGCATCCGCGCGATACAACACGGCACACATTGCTCCTAAATATGTCAATTGCCAATCGGGCGAAGTCAGCAATTTGAAGTAAATCTTCGGCCGAACCCCGACCAAACGAGGCAGGACGTGCGTGATTTGCAGCCGCTCAAATGTTGGCTTCCAGTCATCCGAGTTGACGTCGCTGGCGGGAGCGAGCGGGGTGCCGCTTGATGCCAATGATTTCCCCGCCGCCTCCTCGCGAGGATCTTGTGCCGCAAGAGACCGCCGCGTCCGATCGTATAAGGCGAGCAAGTCGGATTCTCCCCGACCGGCAAAGACGGCGACGCGGCTGTCCATGAACGGCTTCTGGTCGAGCCAAATCAAAACGTCCCCTTGCCGCGGCGTGAAATTGAACGGCCGATCGTCGAATGATTCCGCCACGGCACTGCGATATCCATCAATCATCAATTGTAAATTGGCGGACATCCCCAGTCCGACTCGCTTGCCGTCCACGCCGAACAGCCGTTGATTCACGGCCAGGACCGCCAGCACAAATAACGCCAGCACCGTGACCGCGCGGCCGCCGCGAGTGAACAGCAATTCACTCGTCTCGATTGAATACGACTGGCGAAATTTTGTCCGATACCACTGCTGTGCATTGAGTGAACCGATCACGCAGGCCACGACGCTCGCCGCCGCCAACTCGTGCGATCCGAACAACGCCAACCCAGCCATTCCGGCGAGCAACAGCACGTCGCTCCAGCGGGCGTTGCGAAAATTCAGACACAGCGATACTGCTGCCGACGCCAGCACGACCAAGCCAGAAACGATCGGCAGATGCCCGGTCGCCCAGACGCTCGGCGACCACAATGGGAATGGCCCCAAGTCTTCCAGACTCAGCACGCCGCTGACATAGGCTCGCAGCGCCGGATATTCCGTCCCGTATAAGACGACCGGTGACAACAGTGATTGCCAACCAAATGGGTTCAGCAGACTCGCGCCAACGCACGCCCCGAAGATAATCCAGAATTGTTTTCGCTGGGCCGCTGCCAACGCGCCGCGACCGCAGCAATTGCCGAGCAACTCGCCGAGTCCCCAAAGCAGCAAGGCCAGTAAACCCAGAAACATCCGATTGTCGAGATTGCTCCACAACGCGAAGCCCGGCACCAACCACCACAGCGAGACGGGCCGCGCCGGAATTGCAGCGGAATCAATATCTTCCGCTGATTCACTCCACGCGTGCAGTAGCCACAGCGTTGCAGCCAGACCGAACAAAGTCACGGTCTCCGGCTGTCCAGAAAACTGTGAGTGACACGCCAGCAGAGCCAACGCTCCGAGAATCGAACTCCACCATGTGGAGACATTCGCCCGGCTCGTCCGTCCCAACAGCCACCATGTCGCGGCCACGAGCAACGCCGTCGCCAACGACAAACCAGCTCCGTTGCCAATCGCGAACAAACCACTCGCCACCGCATCCCACAACCACGACAGATTAACCCAGCGATGCTCCGCCGCAGTGGACGAGAACACGTCTTTCGCGGGGGGCCAAAATCCGTGTGCGGTCAAGAACTCTCCGGTCTTCACATGCACCAGCGTCGTCGTTTCGATGATCTGCCGGCAGCCGAACAGCAACGCCAGCAACACCACCGCCGACCGCAGCATGAAGTCGCCACGAATCGCTTCGTCCTCGACCAACTCGGGAGTCAGCGGCTCCCATTCGGGAAGACCTTCCGTCGTCGACGTGCCAGCTTCAGCATCGGCTTCGCTTGTAGATGCGACCGCGGCGGCATGAGTTTCATTCGGGACGCTTTGTCCGTCCAGAGTTGTCTGGGAATCGACCGGTGGTTGTTCCGGATCAGCACGTTGAGCGTTGTCAGGTTCCGACACAGTCATCCCCACGGATCAAAGCAACTTCCACTCGAACAAAGACTGCGGAGCATGCTAGGCGGCCCGATCATTCGGAGCAACTTGCCCACCGTGCAGGGGTCGATACCGGTCGATAAGGACCGGCGCAGAAATAACTGTCGGATGTAGCCGAACTCGTGAGAGTTCGGTCCGAAGTCTCACGACTTCAGCTACGACAGTTATTGATGCGCCGGTCCTAAGTTACCTACTGCCCGCAAGTATTGACCTTCCCAAATGGAATGACAGTTTGAGTGGGACTTTTGTCGGGAGCTTCAAGTTTCGGGTTGCGAGAACCGATCCTCGGCCTATCATGCATCTCAGCCCGGCGCCGCTTTGATGGGCTTAGTCTCGGCGCACTCCATAATGAGCCATGAAAACTCGCTCCCGGATCACGAAGAACCATTTTACCCCGAAGAATCAGACGTTCGTGAGGTCTTCGATCGTCGTCTCCGGCCTGAAAAACTGAGGCGGCAGATCGTCTTCGAGGCCGCTCGATTGATGTACCGCCGCGAAGAAAAAGAGTACTACCGCGCCAAGTTGAAAGCGGCACGGGCGATCTGCCAGGGTTGGGTCAAGCCCTCTGACCTTCCCAGCAATTCGGAAATTCGCGACGAGATTCAACGGATGGCGTTCCTCTTCGAGGGGGAGCGGCGGCACGACAATCTCCGCGAAATGCGCGTCGAAGCACTCCGCGTGATGCGGCTGCTGGCGGCATTCCGGCCGAAGCTCATCGGTAGCACGCTGACCGGACATGTGCGGCAAGGTTCGGACATCGACATTCATGTCTTCACTAACAGCATCGAATCGGTCGTGCGGGCGCTGGACCAAGAGGGGATGACGTACGACGTCGAGCACAAGCGGGTCCGCAAACATGGTGAGGAACGTGTCTTTACTCACATCCATGTTCAGGACCGCTTCGCGATCGAGATGACTGTCTACCCGGCCGAGAAGGTCGCATACATCTTCAAGAGTTCGATCACCGGCAAGGCGATCGAACGAGCGTCGATTGCAGAATTCGAGGAGCGGCTGCGAAACGAGTACCCGGACATCGAACTCGATGCCGAAGTGCTCAACGCGGAAAGCAAGGTCGACCGTTTTCAGGTTTATCGCGCGCTACTGCTGCCGCTCGAAGGAGTCGGGCAGTCCAAGAAGTATCACCCGGAAGGGGACGTGCTGTATCACAGCTTGCAAGTCTTTGAATTGGCACGCGACGAACTGCCGTATGACGAGGAATTCCTGCTCGCCGCGCTGTTGCACGACATCGGCAAAGGGCTCGATCCCGACGATCACGTTCAAGCAGCGCTCGATGCGCTTGGCGATTTGATCACACCCCGCACGGCATGGTTCATCGAGCACCACATGGAAGCGCATCAAGTCGCCGACGGCACGATCGGATTCCGCGCGAAGCACCGGCTACGCGAATCACCCGACTTCGATGAACTGATGCTTCTCGAAAAGTGTGATCGCGGTGGACGAGTGCGCGGCATGCAAGTGCTCGACCTCGACGACGCCCTCGACCTGCTCCGCGACCTCGCACAGTCGAACGGCTGAAAGTGGTGCGACGCTCCAAGCCTGTGAATCTTTCGAGCCGCGACCGTCAGGGAGTGTGGGGGACAAGGACTTAGCCGGCGCATCAATAACTGTCAGACGTCGCTGAACTCACCAGAGTTCAGATCCGAAGTCTGGCGACTTCGGCTACGACAATTATTGATGCGCCGGTCCTTAGCGGATCGTTTGCGGTTTGGCCTGAAGGGCCGCAAC
>JAYVSP010000355.1:0-3861 GCA_043775215.1 Planctomyces sp.
TTCATCTGTGGCAAAAATATTTCCCGAAGTGACCTCCCTGGATTACCGAATGAGCCAATCGGTTATGTCTGTTCAGAAAGAATGATTTCGGGATGGAGAGGGAAAGCGTTTATTCGTTTTCCAAGTCTGTGGCAAGCGGAGGCGTATTGGCGATTCATGCTGAAAGGTCTGTCGACTGTGAGGTTATTTCGGATTGCTGAGTCCAAATTCCGGTCGCGAGAGACCGGACTACGTAGCACAGTCGTTCCGCGACTGAGATTCACTTTGAATGAGGCTTCACTCAAAAATGCCAACGCTCGTGCATTTGTTGACAATACAGCCCCGTCCGTTTCATGATCACTCTCACTGATTCATCCGTAATCCCGCCTGCCACAAACGCGAGAAGTTGGCAAGCGGCGTTTTCGCCGAGCTCATTCGGGAGATATACTCTCCCAAATTCACATGTCACATTCTCAGGCTCAATAGGCCGTATCATCGTGAGGTGCGTTCATGCCCGATTCGCCGCCGAACATCGTGCGCAAGTGTGTTTTGCACGTCGGTTGCGGCCACTACAAGCCGGGGAAACTGCACCAGGTGTTTCGCAATCCGGAATGGCTGGAAGTGCGTTTGGATATCGATCCGAACGTAAAACCAGACATCGTGGCCAGCATGACCGCGATGACCCCCGTGGCCGATGAGTCGGTGGACGCGATCTTTTCGTCGCATAACCTGGAGCACCTGTACGCTCACGAAGTTCCAGTCGCCTTGGGCGAGTTCTTTCGAGTGCTCAAGCCCGGCGGATTTGTGCTGGTCACAATGCCCGATTTACAGAGGGCCGCCGAATACATTGCGGCGGGAAATCTGGAAGGCACTGTCTATGAGTCGCCAGCCGGTCCCATTTCCGCGATCGACATCGTGTATGGTTTTCGCCGCTCAATCGCGCGCGGCAACACATTCATGGCCCACCGGACCGGCTACACGGCCGATTCACTGAGCAAAAAACTCGCCGCCTCTGGACTCCATCGGGTCAATGTGGAACGAAGGAATATGGATCTGTGGGGAAGTGGATACAAACCGTTGCCGGTGGCATCGCACTGACCATTTTCCTTAGGGTCGGCGAATCAATAACTGTCGTAGCCGAAGTCGCCAGACTTCGGTCCGAACTCTGGCGAGTTCGGCTACGTGGCCGTTCGGAATTTCCGATCAGACGAAATTCAGCCAATCCGCTTTGAACGAGAATGTTTCGTGGATTTCTCGGCGGCGGTCGAACAGGCTGTCGTGACCGACACCACCAGAAACAGTGTCGCGGGAACCCAGGCCGCCATCAACGGTGTCGTTGCCATCTTCGCCAAGCGCGACGTCATTGCCCTGACCGCCAGAGAGCTTGTCATCGTCATCGCCCCCTAGGAGGGTGTCGTTTCCGTTCTCGCCCTGGAGCACATCGTTGTTAGCGCCACCGGCGATTGCATCGTTGCCGGTGCCGCCATAGAGACGATCATTGCCAGCACCGCCGCTGAGCGTATCGTTGCCATCGCGACCGAGGAGCAAGTCGGCGCCGTCTCGGCCAAGCAGCAGATCGTTGCCTCGTCCTCCGCTCAAGAAGTCGGCGTCCGCCCCGCCGTCGATCGTGTCATCGCCCGCGCCGCCTGTGAGAGAATCAGCACCGTCGCCGCCGTTGATCTCCACTCCGACTCGAACCGAGTTGGCAACATTGACTCGGTCGTTGCCGGCCTCACCGTTGATTGTGAGGACATTCGCGACGGATCGATCAACCGCGAGCACTTGCACGCGGTCATTCCCTTCGCCGGCGTTGACGACGATCGAAATGAGTGTCGAATTCGGAGACGAACCGAGGCTGAGATTCAATCGATCCGCGTCGGCGGTTCCTTCGATCAGAAGCGACGACGTCGTACCGAGTGATACAGTTTGGGTCTGATGTCCGCGAGCCTTCACGGTCAACACGTCGTCTTGTAGCGTGGCGTTGACGGTGTTGGTCGCGTCGAGCAACGACACTCGCACAGTTCCATCCAACACGTTGACGGCGGCGAGAACGAGCATTCCCTCGGCTTCGTCGAGCGAATCGGGTAGATCGAGGTACTCCCAATCGGCGGCTCCGTCGTCGGTCTCGATGTAGAACGGTTCGAGCGTCAGCGTGGCCAAGTACGGATCGATCTCAAAGTTCAATTGACCGAGGACGTTTGCCGGGTTGTCGATCTCCGAGGCGATGACCGAGTTATTTGAGATCGTATACAGAACATCGCCGATGAAAGCGCTGCGGTTGATGTAACCGTCGTCCTGCACCGATCCGGTTTGTTCGATGGCCGATTCGCCGAACTGCGTGACGTCAATGTGGAACACAACCAATTCGTTGTGATAACCGTCGGTCTCATCATAGCCGGAAGTCGGAATCGCCAGCGTGTTTTGTGACGCGAACCAGCCGACCGCCTTTGCGTCCCATTCGCCTTGCGACCATGTCCACTGCGGCAGAACATCCTCGTCCACTTGGACCGGGGCTTCAGGATTGCTGATGTCGTACAGAGTGACCTTGGTCGATTGTGTCTCGGTGCTGCGTCCGACGGCCAGCAAATGGTTCTCGTCAATGACTTGCAGATAACTGGAAACGCCGGGGACTTGCAGTTCACCGCGAATGACCGGAGCGGTCGGGTCACTCAGGTCGAACACGAACAACGGGTCCACTTGCCGGAAGGTGACGATGAATGCGCGATCGCCATCGAAGCGGACAGAATGAATCTGCTCGCCGCCCGCAAAGCCGTTGACCGCGCCGACCTCCGTCAATGTGCCATCAATGTTTTCTAGAATCGTCAAGTTGTTGGCTTGCGAGAAGACCCCGGTCTCCGAGTCGTAATTCGAAGTAGTCGTCGCGATTCGCAGCCGGTCGTCCTGCTCATCGGCGGAGAATTGATTGAGCAGAGTTCCGTCGACTGAGCCGGACGCGATCAATTGAATTTCACGCTCGCCGTTCGCCCAGGCAAATTCCAGGATGCGGGTCTGGGTTCCGCCGTCGCTGTAAAGCGGCGAGAAGACATACAAGTGATCGCGATTGGCGTAAATGCCGTTCGTCCAATCGGTGATGACCGAACTGGAACTGACCAAGCCCGGTTGCGAACCGCGCGTGTCGATCGATACGACTGACAACAGCGAGTCGGACTCCGAGTCGTTCACGCGATTGATCGCGGTGATCTCGCTGATGAATCCGGTCGCGGCCAAACCGTCGGCAGAGAGGCTTTCGTAATGCGGCAGTGCCTCATCGATCAGCGAATCGAGTTGCTCGCGGACCCGAGCGATGTACGCCTCGCGCGTCTCGTACACAGGAACTTCGATCTGCTGCGTCTTCATCTCGAAACTTGCTGCCGGATCGACGGCCGGTTCATCACCAGTCGCTTGAATGGTCAGCGAATCGCTCGATACCACATCATCCACAAAGACGGGTTCGTCATAGTAGTAGATGGGTTGTTCAATCGTCGTCGTCCCGTCGATCTGCGGTGCCGGAAGCGAGAGATCGTTACTGGTGATGACATTCACTTTCCCATCAATGGCACGCGAATCAACATACGAACCGTCGAGTCGTGTCTGCTTTTCGAGACTCGGCTGCGACCGATTGGTCACGTCGAAGACACTGACCACCGTGGTCACCGTTGAGGGTGCGGCGATTCGCAGCGCCGCGCCGCCGGATCGGAATCCGCCGCCAAAGTTGTTGTCGCCGTAGTCGTATTCCTGTGAAATCACGGTCAGCCGATCCCCGTCGAGATATTCCGCAACTGTGTAGTTCGACTGTCTAAGTTTTAGTGACACAGCGTAAGTTATTTGGTATTTGTTTCTTCCACGAGTCGTGTTGGAGTTCGAACTCAAGGAAGGAGCAGA
>JAYVSP010000356.1:0-8234 GCA_043775215.1 Planctomyces sp.
TTTTCGACGCCATCAAACCCAGGGCGTTGCCCTGGGCTGCCGAGTCTTGGCCCGTTGGGCCAGAACCACACTCGCGATTCGTCCGGGGGGGCTGACGCCTTGCCGCTCACTCACATGAACTCGAATTCGTAGTCTTGATGACGCACTCATGAAGTCCACCTTACTTCGACATTCGACATTCAGCGTTCGACATTTCCTTATCCCTGGTATTCGCTATGCGTTATTCCACCTCCCGCCGGGCTTGATCGTTTCTTCCGCCCACCGCGTGTTCCGCAGACCTTGCCGAACCCGAACAATGGCCTCGACTGCCCGAACCGTCATGGCTGTTGCCGCGAGACACGGAGACGCCGGTATCTTGCGACTCGTTCATCAAAATGCGGCACGAACAAAATCGTGAGGCACACTTCGTAGGAAGGCCAAGGGGTCTCTCCCCCGATATCTCCGGGTGACTCTTGACCGAATGACGTTGCAACTTGGAGCCTGACTGTGAGCCAACACCATCTCCCGATCGAACACTTCCTGCAACAAGTCGACTCGGACCAGCAGAATCAGCCCAAAAAGGAATCGCGGCCGGAGTGGCTCACTCATTTCATCGACTGCATCGCCGATCTATTCGACCCGCTGATCGGCGTGGCCCGTGTCGGCTTCGACTGCAACTTCACCGAGGGAGCGTGGGTCGTCGGCCTGTACTTGGGGGCCTATGAGATTGTCGGCGGACGCCGTGACGGCGAGACTCGGCACATCAACTTCGAGTTCGACATCCAACAGCTCATGGCGCACTACAGCAAAGTGACCGAACTGGTGTGGAGCGCGTTCCCGTCCCCGCGCGACACGCGGTCGTCGTGGGCTCGCTCATACATGACGATCGCCGGACAGGTCGGCGATCAAACTGTGCGTCTGCAAGTCTTCTCAGTCCCGCCCAACTATGCCGAGATCGGCATGCGGCGTTACCCGGACGGAAGGTTCGAGCCAACCGCGGGATGACAATTGATCGTTGGGCATTGGTCATTTGGCTTGGCGGATGAACAATAACCAACGATCAGTTTTGTTTTTTTCGCACGATTCCTTCGTCCAGAAGCATCTGGACGAACTTCTTCGCGACCGGTCCAGCCGCTTTGCCGCCGGAGCCGCCGTGCTCCAGTACAACGACGAACGCGACTTGCGGGCGATCCGCCGGCACATAGCCCGCGAACCACGCATGATCCGGCCCGCTGTTTTCAGCGGTGCCCGTCTTGCCCGCGATGGCGACTTCATTCAGTCGCACGTTTTTATGGCCGGTCCCTTGCGGGTGCGCGACCACTTGCTCCAAGCCTTCTCGCACGCGAGCCAACGTCCCCTCGGTCAGTCCTGGGATTCGTCGGCGAGGTGGATTGATCGTTTTTCCGGCGAGCGACGGTCTGTCGGCCCCTGATGCGTTCGATTCCAGTTGTTCAGCTTCTACACTCGATTCATCAGGGGACTGACGCTCCCCGCTCGCCTCGATTTCGCGGGCGACGTGCGGCGTGACCAGCCACCCGTTGTTAGCGACGGCAGCCATCAAGCGTGCGATCTGCAACGGAGTCACCGTCAATCGCGATTGTCCGATCGCCAGTCCAAGTGTGTCGCCGGAATACCATGTTTCGTTGGGTGCCGCCCGCTCTCGCCGAGAGCGGATTTCGTCGTCCCACGGCGAGTTTGGCAAGAACACCTCTGCTTCCGTGTCGACGACTTGTTCGTGGCTGGCCAATGCAATCGCACTCTTTGATTTTGACGCTTTCCCACCGCTGCGAACTTTTGCCAGTGCGGCCGACGTTTCGTCTGGAGGTCGCGGCACATGACCGCTCACTTCGGCGGGAACATCCACGCCTGTCAGTTGGCCGAAGCCGAACCTGTCCGACCAATCGACCAGCGGACGCGGGCCGATCGTGCGCGCGGCTTTGAAGAAGTACACGTTGCACGACCGCGCGATCGCCTGCGTCAGGTCGGTTTCGTAGTGAGCCTGACTGTGATAGCAACGGAGCTTGTTCGGCTGATCCAAATAACCAGCGCAGGAGATCGACTGATCCGGGTCGATGCGACCGCTCTCCAACAGCGCGACGGCGGAAACCGTCTTAAACACCGAACCCGGCGGAAGCGTCATCTGCGTCGCGCGCGAAAACATCGGACGCCGAGCGTCGGCAAACAACGCTCGCCGGACATCTTCACTGCCGGCCAACAGGTCATTGACATCAAAACTCGGAGCCGACGCGGCAGCCAAGATCGCTCCCGTCTGGACGTCGATCGCAACCAAACAGGCACCTGTAGGACGGGCACTCTTTCCCGTCGTTTCAGTCGATTCAGAAAGATTGCCGGTCGACTCCGGGAGACGGGAAAGAGTGCCCGTCCTACTTGTCGCGTCTTCGACGACTTCATTCAGCAGCGCTGACGCTTTCTCCTGCAACGCAACGCTGACGTTCAAAACGACATCGCGGCCGATTCGCGGCGGACGCACAACCTCGGTACGGACAATCGTGCCATTCTGATCGCGGACGATCTTTCGTTGACCGCGCACGCCGCGCAGGATGTGCTCATAAGATTGCTCGATGCCAGCACGGCCGAGCATGTCGCCCGGCCGATAATCCAGCGGATCACCGTGCGGAAAGCGAGCGCGGCGAGCGGTCAACTCCGCCGAGTCGATCTCACCGCGATATCCGACCAAGTGTGGCACGAGCCGACCTTGAGGATACACCCGTCGAGTCGAAACGTCGGTTCGCACACCTGGGAATTGATCCGGATGCGTCTCCAATTCAGCGATGACTTCCAGCGGAACATTCTCGATGAGCAGATGATAATCGGCTTGTTCCGGGATGCGCAGCGAGTCACGCTGTGCCCGAGTCGGCGGCGTGGTGAGTTCATGCTTCACAACATCCCACGCTCGGACCCAAACGTGGTGTTGATTCGCGGGGGGAGTGAGCGGAATGGCGTTCGCCACCGGTGTCGCGAAATCGATGTTTCCTGGCGAAACACCGGCGGCTAGCGCCGTGCCGCTCACGACCTCCGCGGGCGTGTTCGCTTGATGTTCTTCGACCGCCTGAAAGATCCGTTCGACGCGCTGCTGAATGCGGCGACGTGCGTCGGCAAGTTCAACCGGAGTACGGTCCGTCAGTTCGGCCAGTGATTGCCACAAGGCCGCGCGCCGCGCAAGCACTTCTTGCTGAGCTTGCTCGACCTTATGTTTGTTGCGTCGTTCCGAAAGGCTCAAACGTGATGCCGCTTCGTTTCGCAACCAGCGCTCATCCGGCGGTTCTTCCAACCAGCGGTAGTGCAACAACACTCGAAAACGCTCTTCGTCGAACGCCAGCACAGTGCCTTCGGCCGAGATGATGCGGCCATTCCGACTCGGAATCGGCTCGACCGAGACCGTCTCGCGACGCTCGTCGATCGCGAAATCGTCAGCCAGGAACCACTGCAACTGCACCAACCGCCCGGCAACCGCAAGCAGCGGTAACGTCATCGCCACGAACAGCCACGTCAACCGCAGCGCCGGCTCCGCATCGACATCCCAAGCTAGTCCGCTGCGAGACGGCTCATTCGCGTCATAAATGGGAGTCGGACGGTTTCGCATCGTCATCAGTCAATGTGCAAGTGAGCGGCAAGGCGCTAGCCGCCGGTTCTTCGAACGGGAAATCAACTCCACGGCACCGGCGGCTAGCGCCATTCCGCTCAAAGTAAGTGCCATCTTGTGTTACAAACACGCGTTCCGACCACGAAAACGGAAAATCACACACCCGGCCCCGATCGCGGCAATACCAAGAGCCGCCTCAGCCGCGAGCAACGGAAGAATTCCGAACGTCATCGGTACTCCATCGTCAAACAAAGCTCCGTAACCGCGCGACAGCACCAGTCCGCTGCCGATCAAACCGAATTGCCAGACGAGCATCGGCAGGCGCGATCGCGATTCCGGACGGAGTGGCAACATCATTCCCGCCGCCAACGTTGCCGCGAGCATTTCTTGACCGAGTCTTCCGTTCGACAGGCCGTCCGCCAGCAGGCCGATCAGCGCGGCCCACGCGATCCCGCGCGCGTCGGCGAACCACGTCAGTGCCAGGACCACCGGCAGCCACATCAGCGGCAGCCGGCAATCGCCGATCGTCAATGCCGTTCCGCAAGCCGCCTGCGCGGCAAGCGCGAAATACATTGTCAGAGTGAGGATGAAAGGTTTCATTCTTAGCTTTCAGAGTCTCCGGGATCGCACTTTCTCATCAGTTCGCCAGTCGTTTCGGATTCACTTGCGGCCGAATCACGCAGACCGCACGCGCGGTACGCGGGTTCGTCGCCGGACGGACTTCGATGTCCCACTGAGTTGCGCCGGAACCAAGTTCCGCGCGTGTGACCGTTCCGTACAACAGCGGTGTTTCAAAACCGCCGGGAGAATCGAGTGAGAAGACTTCGTCACCGGCGACTACCGGTTCGATCGACCGGATCTTCGTGAGCAGACAGCCGTCTTGGCCGTTGCCGGCGAGAATCCCCTCCGCGCCGAAGACCAAGCCGTCGGCCGTCACGCGAGCCAGACGTGCTCGGCCGCGAAAGCGTTTGTCGGTGAGCGGCACCCAGGTGCTGGACCAGCGGCCGACGTGTTGCAGCTTGCCGATCACGCAGCATCCTGCGAAGACCGGCGAGTCGGGCGAGAGACCGACGTCCTCACCTTGATCGAGCAGTGCGGCATTCGCATCGAGCACCAGCGCAGCTTCGGAGAGTCCGTTCGATTGGCCGAGATCCAACAGTTTTCCGTTCGCCGCTCGCCAAGCCGAGGCCAGTTCGTCACCGAGCACACTGGCCTGCACGACCTGCGGCACAATCAGCGGCGGCGGGTCGATCGGCCGATGTGCGTCGTCGTGACGTTGCAGCGCGAGCAGGTTTTGCTGACGTGTCGCTTGGTGAGCGAGTTGTTCGCGACGGAAGTTCTGTTGAGTTCGAGCAATTTCCGTCTTGAGAATTGCGATTTGTTCTGACAGGTTGTGTTCGTTATCGTCGAGCAATCTCTGTGTCATGTGAGTTGCGACCGACTGTCGTGTTGCAGCAGCAAGCTGAACTCCAGGATTGAGTCCGTCTCTGATGACCGACCGTAACCAGCTTTGCACATGCGATGGCGTGAAACCGAGCGCGATCGCGGCGAAGCAGCAAAGAATCGTGATGAGTTTGAGCATGATTCACTCTTCACTAACCCGAAGCGTGAGCGAGGGCGAACGCTTCACACGACAGACTTCCCAGCCGAGCGATGTGAAACGTTCGCCCTCGCTCACGCTTCGGGTTGGTGTGATACACAATCAAAAATCTTTCGTTCCGTCGTCGAGGCTGTCGCGCCATTGCGACAGGTGATCGAGGCAGATGGCCGTGCCACGAGCCACTGTCGTCAGCGGGTCATCCGCGACGCGGACGGGGATGCCGAGCTGCTCATTCATCAGTTGGTCCAGACCGCGCAACAAGGCTCCGCCGCCGGTTAAGACCAATCCGTGATCGACGATGTCGGCCACCAGTTCTGGTTTGCACTTTTCAATGACGTTCTTGCAGCAGTTGAGGATCGCGGTGACGGGTTCTCGAAGCGCTTCGCGGATCTCCTCGCTGGTGACAACGGCCTTTCGCGGAACGCCGCTAATCGTATCGAGGCCGCGAACGTCCATCGTCAGCTCTTGTTCGAGCGGGTAGACGTTGCCGATTTCAATCTTGATCTTCTCCGCCGTTTGCGAGCCAATCCGCAGCGAGAAATGCTGCTTGAGGTATTCGACAATCGCCTCGTCGAGCTCATCGCCGGCGACGCGGACCGACTGCGCAACGACGATGTCTCCCAGACTAAAGATCGCGACATCGCTGGTCCCGCCACCGATGTCACAGACCATGCTGGCGATCGGTTCGGAGATTGGCAGGCCCGCTCCGATGCCGGCGGCTTTTGATTCTTCAATCAGATAGACACGACCGGCGCCAGCTCGTTCAGCGCTGTTGAAGACGGCTCGCTTTTCGACCGGAGTGATGCCGCCGGGAACCGCAATGATGACTCTGGGCTTCAGACCGCGCATCTGCCGGCTGGCCTTTTGAATGAAGTAGCGCAGCATCGCCTCGCACAACTCGAAGTCGGTGATGACTCCGTCCTTGAGCGGCCGGACGGCGACGATCGAATCAGGAGTGCGGCCAAGCATCTGTTTGGCCAGCTTGCCGACAGCGGTCCCTTTACCGAGCACTCGCCGTGTCCCTTTTTCCAGAGCGACAACAGACGGTTCGTTGAGAACAATCCCCTCGCCCTGGACGGACACCAGCGTATTCGCGGTCCCCAGGTCGATGGCCAAATCCGGGCACAAGAAACGTCGCAGCCGATGAATCATTGGTCTTCCATGACCGATAGTGAGACGACTCAACACCAAATCCAGACGAGGGTTGTAGCCCTGATCGGAAAACGCGACAAGGCGGGTTTTTCTGTGGAAAACGACTGCCAATTTGCGGTTTGAGATGCCGCGTCAATCGGCGGGCGGCGGCAGTCGAAAGAGCCGCAAGGTGTTGCGGTCGAACCAGGCCTGTCCCTGAGTCGCTTTCAATTCGGCGACGAGTTCCACCTCGCGGACGTCTTCGAGCACGGTGAACTCGAACTTCAGCGGCGTCCAGTCAGTGGTTTCCATCAGCTTGTCCGCACGATGTGCGCCGGAGATGCGAAGTCCGGCAGCAGTGCCTCGGTCGTCTTCCAGAGGTGTGACGTCGGCAGTCTTCACGTCAGCGGCGAATTCATAGCGACCTTTTGCCAGCAATACTTTACGGCGCCACGATGCAATACACCGACCACTTGGGCCACAGCGGATTGAGTAGGCCGGACGCGGCGGCATGCCGGGGATTTCAACTTCTTCGTGCATCGCATCTTCGCACTCCGAAGCACCGTACCAGTCGCCCAGGTGTGCGACGTTGTTCTCATCGAATTCCTGTGGCGACGGGTCAGAGTGCTCGACTTGCTCGATGAGGTTCGCGGCACGAGCGGTTAGCCGTTCTTGGAGTTCTCGGATGCGGTCATCGTGAGCCTGAGCTTGCTCGGCGCTCATTGCCGCGATCACCGGCCGCAGCCGCTGCCGGACTTCTTCGACACGAGCCAGCAACGTGTCGGGCGGAGCGAACTGTGGTAGCAATTCGCGGAGTCGCTCGCGGAATCGCGCGCGCCATTCCGGGTTCTGCATAACGGCCGCCGCCATGATCGTGCCGGGATGATCGAGCACTGAGGCTCCCGGATCGCCGAACATCTGGTCCATGCCGTGTGGCAGGAAGTAAGCCCGGTGATTGTCCGTCGGGTTGAAGTAAATGCGGTAGTTGTTCTTGTTCCAGGCATAACCGTCCCAGTGGCAGGTCATCAGTTCCAGAGCCACGAAGCCGAGGAAATTGTCGACGTTCAACCGTTCTTCAATGAGCCGCCAGCGCTGCGCGGGATCCGGCTCGGCACACGCGGCGCGCAGAGCGTGCAGGTCCGCGTGGTCGTCTCCGACGTTGCCGGAGTCCTTTTCCAGATCAACGTCAATGTCCTGCAAGAACCCCCCGTCGTACAGGTTGCCATCGCCGTTGCCGAAATGCCGTTTGAGAAACTTCGTATCGAAACCCTCCTTGAGCACATACAGCCCAACGTCCCGTCCGTTGATCCACACGCGCGCATGCGTGACTCGCGGAGTCGCGATCCCCTCTTCGCGGAACAGCTCCGAACAGAGCAATTCATTGAGATAGCTTTCGTCCTGCACCGAGTTGTTGAGATGAAACTTGTCGAGGCCGTGAAAGAAATGTTTCTTGTTCTTGGTGAACTTGTCCATGTTGAGCGTCAGCGCCGGCCGATCGTCGATCTCACGAAAACTTCCCGCCGCGCCTTTGAGCTTGATGCCAACGCCTTTGTAGGTGACGTCGTCATTCTCGCGAATCGTGCAACGCACATACGAGCGATTGTTCTCACGCAGCTTCTGAAGTTCGGCTGCCGCGATCTCGATCCGCAGTTCGGGGATTTGCCCCTCGTCGAAGAACACATCACTCGGATCGTGTCGGCGTTCAGGTTCCCGCAGCGGAGCGGGACTCGTCTCGACAGGCGAGACCGCCGTCGATGTCGATGTGGGAGCGGGGATACAGCCACTGATCCAGACCAAAAGGGACAACAACAGTAACCCGACGCGCAAGTTTTGAAGTTGCGCAGTCTTGTTTTTCGCCCCAAAGGGGTGCAACTCGATAGCCCAGGGCGAAGCCCTGGGTGACGAATAGAACAACAATAA
>JAYVSP010000357.1:0-4737 GCA_043775215.1 Planctomyces sp.
GGCGCTCCACGAGACGTCAAACGGAGAATGACATCTTGTCGAGCGCCCGCCCTCGCTGGCGCTTCGGGTTAGTGTGGGCTGCCAGGATTTGTGGGCAGCACCCAAATCAAAACAGCACGCGCGTTTGCATGAACTCGATGAACTCCCGTAGCCAGACGTAACCGATCGAGCGGCGACCACAATGGATGCGAGCAATCACGCTGGAGCCGGGACGAAGGTCTGGAATGTCGCTCTGATGCAGTGGCACTATTGCGAGTGTTGATAACTCGCCGTCTTGATCCAGATCGGTGGCCATGCTCAGTGTCGTGAGTTTTGCCGAATAAGTGGTGTTCGGAGCCATGCGAAATAAAAACCGAACGTTCAATCCGTCTTTTGCTTGAGCCTGCGCGGCCAGGACATGCCGCACGAAACGATCCGGAATTCGCAGTTCGATTTGCCACGGACCATGCGTGTCGACCACCTGCATCAGCAACTGTCCCTGCCGGACTGGTCGCGCCTCCAGCGAACGAATCAAGTCCCAGCGCACGACTTGTCCGGCCATCGGCGAACGAAGCGTCAGGTCGGCGATCCGCCGATTAATGATTTCCAGTTGCCGGTTCAAGCTGGCGATCGACTGCTTGAGTTCTTCCTCTTCGGCCGTGAGTTGCCCGGACGACGTCGCCGCCGGACCGCGGCGGTCAGGATCAGTACGTGCTGCGCGGACAGACGCCAGTCGTGAGTTTGTGGTCGCGATTTCGCCGCGGATGCGCTGTTCTTCGAGATCCAGGTCGGGGTTGCGCATGACGATCAAGACATCGTTGGCTTCCACCTGTTTGGCGTTGCTGACGGCGACTTCCGTGATTAGCCCGTCCGCTGGTGCATACAGATGCCTCCGCTGCGCAGGTTGCACTTGCCCACGTGCTTCCAATTCAAAATCTGTCGGAATGAAGGTCAGTAATATGACGACTGCGATCACGACGCCAATAATGGTCTGCATTCGATGCGATGCCACGAGGTCGCGCCACTGGCGAACGTGCCCCCGTAATCCCTGCGACTCGAAGGCCGCACCGTTCTGCAAGGCGACCGCCGCGTGTCGGCACAGTTCGGCGACGCCATCAAAGTCCGGGTTCGGCGGTTCGGGACCAAAGGATTCGAAAACCGCGGCTCCGTAAGCCCCGATCCACACGCTCGATCGTCCGTTGGTAGCCGAAGTCGTGAGACTTCGGTCTGAGCTCGTGAGACTTCGGTCTGAGCTCTCACGAGTTCGGCTACAAGTGAGTGGTTCAACTCGGACGCGGCTTGCGCCTGATTCCTGCAAGTAGCTCCACCCCGCCTGAGTGGCCGCATCTTCGGACGGACTTCCGAATGCGGACGTCCAAGAAAGCGACTGTCCAAGTGACCGCAATTCATGGACGAGTTGTTCGATCGCGCGGCTGGCGTTGGCTCGGTGATTGAGTTCGTTGACCGCCGTCACCGCCTCCAGCCGAAATTCTCCCGCGTAAGGTAACAACACACTGACGCGATCAGAACGGAGCGCCGCTGCACCATCATTCGCCAATTCGAGGGCGATGCGGCTGCGATCCAGTGAGGAATGTAAGTTCTGACACAGCGCGGCAACTCGATCTCGCTCGGCGGACAGCGAGAACAGCCGAGCCAATTGTCGGCCGCGATGAAACTCCACGACGATCGCGGCAACCGCCGCCACGATCTCGGCCACGTTCTCCCCGCGCTGAGCGTCAGCAGGCAGACGCACATCCAGCGCCAGTTGCAATCCCGGCGCGACCGCGAGACACGCGATGCAGCGCGCAAATTCCGTCGCATTCGGCAACCGTCCACCTACGTGCGGAGGCACAATCACCGTGCGATCCACTTCGAGCCGCCCAATCGGTTCCGCCGCGATCACGGACCAGACCCAACTGGGTGCCGTCCGAGTGTCGAAGAACAATGCCGCCGCACCGTCGCGAATCGACCAAACACCGGCACCATCCGCCCCCAGAATGTCGGCCAGTTCATTCAGAATTGTTCCATAAAAGTCCCCAGCCGATGCCGCCGTCCGACTCAGCCGTTCCGCATGTTGCAACAACGCATCCACACGCGTCAGCAACGATGCCGAATCAGTTTGGCCGGAAATGCTCATTTGGTGTTATTCCCTGCACGGCGAGGCTCACCCGGTGGGCATCAAGGCTCACCAAGTTGGTGGAAGAAAGCTGAGAAAATGGCATAAATGCTGTCTCGCTTCAGCAACGGACATCGGAACCAGTTGTCCCACGGCTCGATGAATGAGACTGTTTCGGTATTCGCGGACTCGATGAGCCGCATTGAGCAATTTGCTCGAAATATGGCGCTGCGCCGCAATCGCATTCAGCAGTTGTTCCGCCATCGGCGTTGTCCGTTTGCGACCTTCCCAAAACAGACGCAGGGCCGCTTCAAATTCAGCGAACAGGCGGATCACATAGGTTCCCTCAAGATGATTTGACGCCAGATGAAGGTCACGAAGTTTAATCTCCGGTGGAAGGACGCTGGTGTCGCGTGCATAGTCATCGAGTAAACGATCGGTCGCGAGACGAGCGCATTTGAATTCACGTTCCACAGACTTGATGCGCTGCTGCCATTCATCTTGCTTTCGCAGCATTGTGCCTCATTTCTGTGAGGACCATTTCAAAGATCTTTCTCGTCAGTCGTTTTGGCTTTGCGTCCTGATTGGTGTTGGCGCTCGGCAGACTGGGCGACATGTAAAGCACCTGCCAGGCACCCTTGGAAAAGTACAAACTGGCAATGTCGTCGTAGGCTGGCATGAGGTAGAGATCCACAACACCCTCTGCGCCTGGCGCGGATTGTGCGATCGGCTCCAGCAAGACGCGAGTCGTTTCTTCTTGAAGGAGTAGCGCTGGAGCGACGTAATTTCCGGTTTCGCAATCCTCCATCCGCTTTTCGATCCATCGCGTTGCCCAGCCCAAGTCCTTCGCCCATTCGTCGACTTGCCGAATCAATGAATTCAGGCGATCGAGCCAAGCACGTTGACTCTCGTCGATACTGAGGGTCTGCTTCTTCAAAACTTTGGTACTTGACATGGAATTCCTCCTGGTTCGTCACAATGAGCCTTAGCTTAGCTTAGTCGTGAGACTTCGGACCGAACTCTCACGAGTTCGGCTACATCAGATCAATACATTTTGTTCCGCAAGAATGTTTCGGAGCAAGAGTCAGTTGGGAAGTCAGAACTCATACCGGATCCTTCCGTTGGTCTGCGATCGCGAGAGGCGGTCAGTCGCGTACAGGCCGGCGAGCACGAACTCGACGCATGACGCTCGGACGGCCGGGTCGCTGGAGGCGTTGACCTCGAACGCTTTGTCCCAGGCGGGCGGGACACGTTTCAGTCGCTGCGAATAATGCTCCGACGGCAGCATGTCGCCGACTTCGATCTTCACGCCTTGGGTGAAGATCTGCGAAATCTCTTCGAGGCCATGTTGGTCGACGTACTCGTTGAAGACTGTCCGAATCGCTTCGGCCAGGAGTGCATCGAGGATTTGGCGTTCGCTCATTTGATGGCTGCCCATCAGGTCCAGTTCTAGTTTGCCGAGCGACGACGAATACAAATGACCCAGGTCGCTGATGCGTGGCACGGCCGGGCGTTCGCCGAGGCGGGCGCCTCGCTGCCGCGCGCTGGCGACCATCGTCCGATAGTTGGCGATGCTGACGCGAGTGCTCACGCCTGATTGCTGGTCAATGTACTTTGACTTGCGCGCGGCGATGCTCAACTCCTCAATGATCTCTTTCATGAATCGCGGCACGATCACGGGGAACGGATCGCCGAAGTCGATCGCCGCTTCTTGTTCGAGAATCTCGATGCCCAGATCGCGGTCCTTCGGATAATGAGTGTGAATGACCGAACCGATACGGTCCTTGAGCTGGGGAATCACCTTGCCGCTGCGATTGTATGTCGCCGGATTGGCCGAGAACAAAATCAGCACATCGATGTCGAACCGCACCGGATAGCCGCGAATCTGGACGTCCCGCTCTTCCAAAATGTTGAACATGCCGACTTGCACAAGTTCGTCCAGTTCCGGCAGTTCGTTCATCGCGAAGATGCCGCGATGCATGCGCGGGATCAGTCCGAAATGCAGCGCCTCTTCCGCCGACATGCTGGTTCCTCCGGCGAGCTTGGCCGGGTCGATCTCGCCGATAATGTCGGCGAACTTGGTGCCGGGAGCCAGCCGTTCGACGTACCTCTGTGACCGAGGCCACCACGCGATCGGCACTTCCGTCGCCGGGGCGCTGGCCACGAATTCGCGGCAGACTCGCGTGATCGGTTGAAACGGATCTTCGTGAAGCGGCGCATCGGGATGCTGGATGTAGGGAATCTCGTCATCCAGGAAGCGAGTCAGCGTTCGCATGAGCCGACTCTTTGCTTGCCCCTTCTCGCCAAGAAACAGCATGTCGTGCCCGGCGATGAGAGCAATGTTGATCTCCGGAATGACCGTGCTTTCATATCCAAACAAACCGGGGAACAGTTCGTCTCCCGCCGCGAGCGCCTTCAAGAAGTTGTCGCGCATCTCCTGCTTGACCGTCTTCGAGGTCCAGCCGCTCTCTCGCAATTCCTGAAGATTCGCCGGTTTCCCGCTACTGGCTGGCATATGCTCTCCGTCATGTAGTCCGGCCTCTCCGAGGCCGGACATCTTCTTGAGGTTATCTGATCCGCTAAATGTTGAGCCTCGGAAAGGCTCAACGACATGGGTGCGGCAAATTTGCCTGGCCCACACT
>JAYVSP010000358.1:0-5391 GCA_043775215.1 Planctomyces sp.
ACTCATACTTTCTATACAAACCAAAAGGAGAGCGACGTTATGGGCAGCTAACAGTGACGCTTGGTTTGCGAGCATCGTAAGTATTTATCGACGCCATACGAATTATACTCGGCGATAGATCATGGAGCAGATTCCTCTTCAGCCGGGATGTACGGAATGTCGATCGGCAAACTGGCGACCAGCCGCGACTTGACTCGTCGAATCGGCGTCGGCCCCGGCAGTTCGCACCAGGCATCCAGCATCACGTCGCTCTCCGACAGAGCCGTGGATTCGTCGCGATGATCGACGGCCCGCTCAGCAAGCACTCGCAACTCAATTTGATGGCCACGAACTTCGCAGCGATAGGTTTGACCCGCTTCGAGTTCAACATCTTCGAGTGCATTGACGAGTGAAATGCTCATGGGAAAGGTTCCTGGAACGGGAGGCAAATCGGGCTGGATGAGTATAGACGCTGTCTTCAGGCGGTCGATGCTGGCATCGGCGATAAAATGGTCGAGTGCTCGTTTGTACGCGGGACTGCGTCCAGTAATGCGCGAAATGGATCGCAGGTTCCTTTTTGAGGCGAAGTTTTGCCTGTTGCTGGCGACTGAACTCAGATAAGACTTCTCGCCCTGTCAACGAGCATGACGACGATTTCTGAGTCAGACATTCTTACGGAAATTCTCGGCGCGGATGAAGGTGATCTGACACCGTCTGTCGCTCGAGCCGTGATGAAGTGGAAATTTTCTGCCCGAACATCCCGGCGCATCACCAAGCTTTCTCAAAAGAATCAGCAAGGCTCCATCACCGCTCGCGATCGGGAAACGCTCGAACGCTACTTGCGAGTCGGCAGTTTGATCAACTTGTTGCAGGCAAAGGCTCGGCTGTCGCTGAAGTCGGCTGTGCGTCGCGGGAAGTAGATCATGGCCAAGTCGCGGCGTCAGGTCGTCCGAGACCGCGCGGGCTATTGCTGCGAGTATTGCCACTTGCCGGAACACGGTGACGTTCAGCCCTTTCAGTCGCACAACGATTTCCGTCTTGCGAATCAATTTGCCAGAACGTGTCGCACATCGGCAACTGTTGATTGCCGCCGGAGACTTTGACGCCGGCTTTGTCGTGCCACCCGTCCATTACTATTAACATCAATTGTGACTGTCGCCATTACTGTGGTCTTCTCGATTCGTCCGTTTCAGCAGTGGATGAAGTGCGGGAATTGTACTGAATTCCGTTCGGGCTTCCGAGTGTTTCGCCGTCCGCCAATTCAATCAGTAAGCATCCGGCAGAACTCCGCGTTGCCGTTGTGCATGAAAGGATTGTCGGATCCCTTTCGGTTTCACATTGTTTGCGGGCCGGAGACGAGTCAGATCAGGCAGGACATCGGGAAAGCCAAGCAGCATCCGGTATAGCAGCCGATCATGTCTTTCCGCAGCCTTAACCATTCGCAGGATGAAGCGACGGCGTTCCACGTACGCTGGTCGGTTCAAGTCCATCAGGTCCACCAATCGGCGGGCCGCGCGAGTCTTCACTTCCAATCGCCCGTCGTCGTTCGCAATCACCGAATCCGAGAGCAACACCTTCAGCGGGTCCGGAACACGAAGTTGCCGCTTGACCGCGTTGCAGGCCCGGCAGGCGTAAAGCAAATTGTCGTAGTCCAGCGATTTGTCGGGGTGCAATGAGACTGGCAGGAAATGGTCGATTTCAAACGCCGCGACCAAGTTGGACCAGGTTTCGCGTTCGAGGCAATACACGCAGCGAAACGAAAACTCATCGCGCAGCCACGGCCGAAAGCTCTCCAAGTCGGTGTAGCCGGTCGGGCCATGACGGCGACGATGGGGTGATGCCGGGTAACAGTACGTCGTCATGGCTTCCGTGCCGCTTCCTGTGTTCGACGATCCAGCGCTTTCAGAATCAATTCGAGCACATGATTGTGGAGCGGCGCGACGCGCTCCTGATACCGCCGCACTTCTTCGGTCAACTGATTCAGTTCACGGGCTTCCGCGCCGGTCAACTTGCTGTCATGTTTCTTATTGATCAGTGCGGCTCGACGAGCGTTCTTCTCGTCCGTCCATGTTTCAGTGTCCCGATCCGATGGCCCTGCGACATCGTTCGACACGAATTCAATCAACGGCCGCGCCCGTGCATAAACTTGCTCGGACATCACCGCATAACCCTTTTTGGTCCGGTCGTCGCGCACCACAACAGGCCGACGCCCGGCCTCCAGAGTTTTGAGCAGTTTGTCGGAGACGGTCAGCGGCATGTTCGGCTCACTTTGCGACCAGTACAGCAGGCTCAAGTTTTGGACGATCTATGAACGTCAAGCAATCCAAAACTCTCGGCCATGATGATGACAGTGATTTCGGTTCGCAACTCTTTGCCAAACAAATCCAAAGCGGTGCGGACACACGCGCACTCCAAAATGTGGAGTGCGGAATGTTAGTCCCGCTTTGGATTGCTTCTCAAGCGTTGCCGTCGTCGCGAACAAATCCACGGTCGGACTGATGACATTCACGCGAATCGGGAAGGTGATAGGACGGGCAACATATTCCAGCGCGGCGGCGTTGCTTGGCGGCGGAATTTGGCAATCGAGAGCGGTTGTGCCTAGTTTTGGTGCGCCAATGTGGGAAACGAAGACGTTCGCTCGCAGTCTCTCCCACGATGCACTGGGGCGTCGGGTCAGGAAATCACGGCAAGCCTATCAGTGACAACGGACACTTGTCGGCCACAAAAGTTTCGCGGCGGGTGTCTTGCTGGAATTCCACCGTGACGGTTTGCCGTTTCGTCATGCGGCTGACTTCGACGACCTTACCCCGTCCATAGCGCGGATGCCGCACGGAATTGCCGACCGCGAACAAGATCGCCAAATCAGCGGCGGCCGATCGGGTACGGAGCAACGCCGCACCGCTGGTTAGTTTTGACTGAAGGACGTGAAGTGTCGCTCGCGAAGGCGGAACCGACTCGCTGGTGGCGATCAGCAGGTCACCGTCGTCGCACTCCATGTGCGAACTCCGAATTTCGAGTTTCGGATGTCGAGTTTCGGTCGAGTCCGGAGCCGACGCGCCGAAATCAAAGTCCAGGAAATCGTCCGGGACTTCTTGGCTGTCTTCGTCGTACTGCGGCTTGGCAGGTGCTCCAAATGCCGCGCTGTGCGGCGATTTTGCGGTGTGGTCGATTGCCTCGAACTCAATCTCGTTTTGGAACTGGCTGGGCAACGTGTGTAGCGGGCGGCCGAAGCTGTAGCGTTCGACACACTGCGTCAGGTGCAGTTGCTTCATCGCGCGCGTCAGGCCGACGAACAACAGGCGGCGTTCTTCTTCGAGAGCGAACAACGCGCGCCGGTAATCATCTTGATCGTTCAAGGCACGTTCGTGCGGGATCAGGTTTTGCTCGAAGCCGAGGATGATCACGACCGGAAATTCGAGTCCCTTCGCGGCGTGCAGCGTCATCAGCGTGACCGAACCGGCGTCGCTGTCGATCGCGTCGCTATCGCTTACCAACGCCGTCGTTTCGAGGAATGCTTGCAATGAGCCATCTTGGCCCGTTTGCTCGTCGAATTGTTGAGCCGACAGGATCAGCTCGGTGACGTTGCCGAGCCGTTGTTGTTCTTGTTCGTCGTCGCTCGACCGCCATTCATCGCCGTAGCCAGTTTGCGCGAGCACCGTGCGCAGCAACTCGGCCACGGGGCCATGCGCCTTGTCGCGCAGACCGTGCATCAGTTCGGCAAACGCGAGCAGGGCTTTCGTTGGAGCAGCGGAGAGGTCGGGAATCTCGCTCGCGTGACCGGCCGCTTCCAGCAATGTCAACTCATGCTTCTGGGCGAAGCGGGTCAACTTTTCGAGCGTGCTCTTGCCGATGCCTCGCGTCGGGTTATTGATGACTCGCAACATCGCCGAGCGGTCGGCCGGGTTCTCGATCGCGCGGAGATAGCACAGCATGTCTTTGACTTCAGCCCGGTCATAAAACGCCAAACCGGCTGCCACTTGATATGGAATTCGATGCCGGCTGAAAGCCATTTCAATTTCGCGCGACAACCAATTGACGCGGTAGACAATCGCAATATCGGACCAGTCCCAGATGCCCGCGTCCACCTCGGATCGAATCTGCTTGGCCATCTCCTCGGCTTCGTGTTGTCCATTCCAAAAGCGGTGTAGACGAACGGCGTCACCCGCCTCGTTCTGAGTGTGCAGCCGCTTCGCCTTGCGGTGAATGTTGTGCTCGATCAATGAATCGGCCACGCGCAAGATCGCCTTCGTGCTGCGGAAGTTGTCCTCCAGACGCACGACTTCGGTGTCCGGATAGTCCGACTCGAACCGCAGAATGTTGTCGATCCGAGCCCCTCGCCAACCGTAAATCGACTGGTCGGGATCACCCGTTGCGCACAGGTTCGGAATGTCGTGTGACAGTCCACGAATCAGTTCGTACTGGGCGCGGTTCGTGTCTTGGTATTCGTCAACCAGAATGAAACTGTATTGGTGATCGAGCTGGCGGCGTAGTTCTGGGTTTTCTCGCAATAAGGAAACGACGTGCAGCAGCAGGTCGTCGAAATCCACCGCGTTCGATTCGCGAAGCTGTTTCTGGTATTCAGGCAGTACTTTGGCCACGACGACCGTCTGAAAATCGAGCGTCGCCTCGCGCCGCGCCTGCTCGACTTGATCGAGCGTCACGAGATCGTTCTTCATCCGGCTAATTGCCGCGCCGATGCGAGCCGGTGCGTACTGAGCCGAATCGAGATTAAGCGTGCCGAGAATTCGCTTGATGACTCCTCGCTGATCGTCGGTGTCGAAGATCGAGAAGTTGGATTGCAGCCCGACCTGCTCAGCGTACTCCCGCAGCAAGCGAGCACAAAACCGGTGGAACGTGCTGACCCAGACGCGCGAGCCGGGGACGAGCGATTCGACGCGATGAGCCATTTCCTCGGCCGCTTTGTTCGTGAAGGTCAGGCCGAGAATGTGTCGCGGCGACACACCACGCTCGATCAGCCGCGCGATACGATGCGTGATGACTCGCGTCTTTCCAGACCCCGGCCCGGCGAGAACCAGCAACGGCCCCTCAAAATGCTCGACAGCAGCTCGCTGCGGTTCAGTCAATCGGCTCTGCACAACGGAACTCCGTTTCGTGGAACGCTCCCCTTCGGACACGTGAAACTATAAAAGTTGACCGGGCCACTGGCGAGCGGGTGGGATGCCAAATGTCGAATGACGAAATACCCAATGACGGAAGAATGACCATGCCCGAATGGTCAGAACTGAATCGCGTCGTTCCAATGTCGGCATCCAGCAGACCAGGGAGGAAAGTGAACTGACGCCGAGGCCTTGTCAGATTCATTCGTCATTCGTCATTCGTCATTCGTCATTCGTCATTCGTCATTCGTCATTCGTCATTCGTCATTCGTCATTCGTCATTCGTCATTCGTCA
>JAYVSP010000359.1:0-4119 GCA_043775215.1 Planctomyces sp.
CCTTCAGGGCTTTGGTGATGTTGCGCCCGTTGACCCAGGGCGTTGCCGGCGTTGCCCTGGGCTTTCGAGTGACGTCCCTTCGGGCCTGAAGACAGAAGACCGGAGCACGGACGCAGAGAACAGGAACACTGATTGTGAGCCGCAAGGCGCTAGCCGCGGGTGCTCGAAAACAACCCTCCGCTAGCGCATTGCGGCTTACATCGACCTGGAATCAACTGGAATGGCGGAGAACCGTTGTCCGCGCTTGTCTTCGCCTGCCGCTGGCACTCCCGTCGCAAGAGGGCAATCTATTCTTCACGCGGGGAAGAATGAGGTTTTTCCGATCAGCCGGAACGCGCTAGCGCGCTAGCGCGTTCCGGCTGATCAGTCACGGCCTCATTTTGTGCCGCGTGAAGAATAATTGCGGCTCTGTTCTTTATGCGAACTCATTCCAAATAGGTCGAACCGCCGACTCCCGCTTCGTACTGGCGGATCGCTTCGTCGGCTTGGAATTGATCGAGTTTGCCGGCTTTTGTCTGGGTGCTGATCAGCCCTCGGAAACTTTCGGCGCATTGTTGTTTGTCGTAGCGGGCGAAGCTGAGCATGTCGGAGATCTTGCTGGCGGGGACGAGCTTCGTGATGTGATAGCGGCCGTCAGTATCGATCACGACTTGGGCTTCGTTCGGCAGGCCGAACAGGTTGTGGAAGCTGCCCATGACTTCTTGATACGCGCCGACCAGGAAGATCGCCAGGTAGTACGGCTCGGTGGCGTCTCGCTGCTTGACGTTGAGGTTGTGTAGTTCGAGCACCTGCTTCACATCTTTAAGATCGACGAACTTCTTGATGCAGCCGTCGCTGTCACACGTCACGTCGACCAGCGTGGCGAAGTCGGTCGGCAATTCGTTGAGTTGGTGGATCGGCATGATCGGAAAGAGTTGGCCAATCGCCCACGAATCGGGGACCGAGCGGAACAACGAAAAATTACACAGATACTTTGATGCCAGAATGCGGCGCAGGCTTTCGAACTCGTCGTCGTGCAAGCCCGCTTCGTGCGCGAACTTCAACGCGCGCGAACAGATTTCCCAAAAGAGGACTTCGCCTTTCGCGCGGTCCTCCAGACTGATCAGGCCCAGATTGAATTGCGTGTGCAGATCGTCCTTGTCATCGAGCGCATCGTGGTAGTACTCGAAGTAGTTCTTGCTGGTGATGCCGTCGAGCAGTGACTTCAGCTCATAGATGACTTGCGGATCGTCTTCATCAATGCCGGCGACGGGAATGTCCTCGGCGAACGTTTCGATCTCGTCGCGGATCGACGTCACGAAGATCGCATGATACGCGGTCATGACGCGTCCGCTCTCGGTGACGAGGTGCGGGTGCGGCACGTTCTCGTCGTCGCAGACCGACTTGATCACGTAGATGACGTTGTTGGCGAACTCCTCGACGGTGTAATTGATCGACGCCTCGAAGGTCGTCTTCGAGCCGTCGTAATCGACCCCCAATCCGCCGCCAATGTCGAGGAATTCAATGTCGACTTTCATCTGCCGAATCTTGGCATAAACGCGAGCTGCTTCTTTCATCGCGTTCTTCACCCGCTTGACATCGGTGATCTGCGAGCCGATGTGGAAATGCAGCAGCTTGAGCGATTCGACCAATCCGTCCGCTTGCAGCAAGCGGATGCATTCGAGAATTTCGGAGGTCGTCAGTCCGAACTTCGCCGCCTCGCCGCCGGAGGCCGCCCACTTGCCCGACCCCTTCGAGTACAACTTGGCTCGAATCCCGATCAGCGGTGTGACGCCGGTCTCCTTGGCCAGACGAATGATCATCTTGAGTTCATTGAGCTTCTCGACCACCACGACCACACGTTTGCCCGATTGCACGCCGAGCAACGCCAGCCGAATGAACGTCTCGTCCTTGAAGCCGTTGCAGATCAACAATGATTCCGGCGGCTGCTCGAGCGATAGCGCGGCATACAGCTCGGCCTTTGATCCGCATTCGATGCCGATGCTCTGCTTGATTCCCTCACGCAGGAATGCCTCGACGACCTCACGCCGCGGATTGACCTTCATCGGAAACACCGGAAAGTGCCCGCCGCCGTATCCAAACTCCTTCGCGGCAGTTTCATACGCCAGACACAAGCGACTGAGCTGTGCTCCCAAGATCTGCGGAAACCTCAGCAAAAACGGCGACGTGAGTTTTCGACGTTCCACCAGTTCTTGCACGATCTCAAAAACATCGGCCTCGCGCGCGTCCCCCTTCGCCGGACGAACGATCAAGTGCCCTTGTCGATTGATGCCGAAGTACCCGGCCCCCCAGTTGTCGATACCGTAGGTCTGCGCGACTTCGTCGAGGATCGTGGATTTCATGGGAGTCCTTTCAAAATCGAATCATAGGTATGGGTCTCTGGGGCTTTCGTGGGGAAGGGATTAGAACGCGGGCTGTTGGCTCTGGCGCAGAAGACGAGGAATAAACGCTCTTACGCGTTCCGCTCATTCGCCGAAGCAATACAGATGCCCGTTTGTGCGCAGATAGATTTTGTTGTCGACGATGGCCGGAGTGGCGAAGGTCTTCTCGGCAAAGTCGGCGGTGTGCAGGATGCTCCAGTCTTTCTCGGCGCTGACGACGGTCAAACGGCCCTCCTCGTCGAGTAGATAAACCTTGCCGTCGCCTCCGACCGGTGAGCTGTAGTAGTCCTCGGTGCCGAACGCGCGGCCTTGCTTGAGGTGCTTGCCAGTTTTCGCGTCGAGGCTCGCCAGGATGCCGCCGTCTTTGATCGTGAAGATGACGCCGTCTGCAAACAGCGGCGAAGCGCAGAAGGGAACCAGCTTGCGTTGCTTCCAGAGCAGATGCGATTCGGTCGCTTCTCCCTTCGCACCGGGCTTGATCGCGATGACGACATTCTGCCCTTGCTCGAACAACATGCGGAAGTATTCGTACTCGGCCTCGGTGACTGAGCCGCTCTTGTCACGATCGACCTGCGGAAAGCGTTGTTTGATATCCCCGTTCGGAAGTTCCGATTCCTCGAACGTGCCGTTGCCGTTCGTGTCAATCTCTTTCCTGATGACAGAGAATGGTTCGACCGCGATGCGCTGCGATTCATCGCCCCCAGCGGCCCAGCCAGCGAGATACAGCGTGTTGTCGGCTCCGACCACGGGACTGATGCAGACGGCGCGCGAGATGCCGCGCACAGTCCAAAGTTCCTGACCGGTCTCGAAGTCGTAGCCGATGACGCGCAGTGTCGCGGCAACCACGATCTGCCGCTGACCGTCGACCGTCCAAATCGCCGGCGTGCAGTAGTTCCGAGGAAACTCGGAGCGATCCGTCTGCCAAACGATCTTGCCCGATCGTTTGTCATAAGCCGCGAGGAAGGAATCCTGATCGTGATCCTGACACAGAATCACTCGGTCGTCGATGATCTGCGGCGAACTCCCCGCGCCGAACTCGTTCTTGAACGGCCCCATCGGCACCTTCCAGAGTTCGTGACCGTCGCGGTCATAGCAGAACAGCCCACACGAGCCGAACAGGGCGACGACTCGTTCGTCATCCGCCGCCGGACTGCATTGTGCATGACTGCCGATGCCGTGAATTTTCTCGAACTTCTCGTGCGGTGCTCCCCGTTCCCAGAGCGTCTTTCCCGATACGCGGTCGAGCGCGATTGTCACGAGCTTTTGGTCCCGCTCGGCCGTCACGTAGATGCGATCGCCAACAATCGCTGGCGACGAATGTCCCGGAGGCAGCTCGATTTTCCAAACGACGTTCTTGTCCGGCCCAATCTCCGTCGGCAGTTTCGATCCCGCCGCAGCCAGTCCTGAACCGTTCTCGCCCCGAAACCGAGGCCAAGACTCAGCCGAAGCCAGCGATGACACGCCCGCCAACACGACAACCAGCCAACCGAACCGATGACGCATGAAAATCTCCCGACCAAAAGTGGGCAACCCAGTGGCGTGCGTGATTCGTGTCGATTCGGAATGTGTTGAGGATGTTGATCTTTTGGAGAAATGAAAAAGAGAAGATTCCCCCGCTGAGTGAGTTTTGTTGAACAGACTAAGCTAAGGACCGGCGCAGAAATAACTGTCGAATGTAGCCGAACTCGTGAGAGTTCGGTCCGAAGTCTCACGACTTCGGCTACGACAGTTATTGATG
>JAYVSP010000360.1:0-10666 GCA_043775215.1 Planctomyces sp.
AAAACCAAATCAACGGGCTCCACCCCAATCCAAAGCGGTGCTGACACACCGCACTCCCAAAATACCAAAGAGACTAACAAATGTCCGCATCCCCCAAACCCAACTGGCGCGGCAATGCTGGTGCCGCTGCTCCCGGCCGGGGTGGCGTTCGATCTTGGCGACGTCCGGGCACGGCGGCGGGTTGGTTCTTGCCAGCGCGCGGCCAGTTCGCACGCTGGCTGTTCAGCGCGGTGGCGTCGCTGGTCTCGGTGCTGGCGATGATTGTATTCGTCTGGCTGGTCTTCGCGCCGGGATGTACTGCCACGCGATTCGGCGTTCTGACCGTTTCGGACTACAACGATCGCAGCTTGCCCCCGCTGTCCTTCGCGAAAGAAGATGCCGATCTCTTTCTCCAATCCGTTCAGAAACAGGGCGGAAAAGGCGTGAGCCTGGAGGGCCAAATCCCGGACCCTTCTGCTGAAGTCCGGCGCAGCTTGACGAGTGGAGGCGCCAAGAATGTTGTCGTCCTCTGGCTGGCGACGTTATCAGGTCGAACCAGCGATGGCGTATTGCTGTATCAGGAGCGGTCGCATCCGGATGAACCAGAGACGGCGCTGCCACTCGACCGCGTATTTAAGTTTCTCAAGGGCCTGCCTCCTCGACAGAAGAAGCTGTTGATTCTCGACGTGGCGCGCGGGCCGACCGATTGGCGCTGGGGACAGTTTGGATCGCCGTTCTCCACGCCGGATCCCGAAGAACTGACGAAGGCCGTGGAGGACGTGCCGAATCTGGCCATACTGACGGCGGCAGCTCCCGGCGAGATCAGTTGGTCCAGTCCGCAATTGAAGAATTCCGTCTTCGCGGAACAGGTGGCGCGTGGACTGCTCGGCGAGGCGGATCGGGTTCAAAAATCCCGCGACGATCGAGTCACCTTGCAGGAGTTATTCGAGTTTGCGCGCGAAGGTACGAATCACTGGGTCGTTCAAAACCGAGATCTGCGCGGCCAACACCCGCGGTTGATCTTGCCGAAGCCGGAAGCGGCCGCGAAGGAACTGCTCGCCACCGTCGTTGGACGCGTCAGCGGTAAACCGGCCATCAAGGCGACAACGACCAAGGCCACGTCAACGTCCGATGCTCTCGCAGATTTGAATCAGTTGTGGGCCAAACGCGATAGACTCAAGGAAACCGCTTCGCCAGAGCAAGTCGATCCGCTGGCCTGGCGAGGGTTGCACGAACAACTTCGCCGAGCGGAACGGCAATACCTCGCGGGACAGCCAAACGGTGTCTCTGAATTCAAAGCGCAGGCCGAGGAACTTCTGGAACGGTTGCAGCGCCGTGCGGATTCTCCCGCGGTGAAAGTCAACGAGTATCCCTTTGTCGCCGAGAGTATCAAACGCGCGGCGACCGAGGGAAATTATTCGCCACCAAAAACCGATCCTCCCTTGCCCGATGACCACTTGCAGCAAGTTCTGACCCCGCGAGCAGACGGAAGCCTCATTCCGGCGAAGACGTCTCCCGACCTCGTGAAGCAAGCTGTGCAGATGCGGCGGCTGGCGGAGCGTTTGGCGTGGCGCAATTTTCGGCCGCGCGTGTGGGCGGGAGAACTGCTGACCGCGGCCGACCAAGATCGCCGCCGCGGTGAAGACTGGCTCTTTGTTGATCCCGCGCATGCCGCGCGATCCGAGGCAGCGTTCAAAGCGACCGACGATAAGCTGAAACAGTTTGAGGAATGGACGCGCGAGTTGACTCTGTCGCGGCAACTGCTGAATCGCCTGTGGTCAGAGCTTCCGGAATTGGCTTATTGGGCCGCAAACCGTTTTCCGTTGGAAGATTCCGCCGGCCGCGGATCCGGACCGGAAGCGAAGGGGAGCCGATCACCGCGACAACAACTGATGACACGCTATGCCGCCGGCATCGACAAGGAACGATTTAGTCCGCCCGCCGGTGATGAACTGCGGCAGATCGTCAAAGATCTCGATGCGGAATTGCCGCGTGCCGAGGCGGACTTGCTGGCGTTGTTTGGGCACACGCGACACCTGACTCGCTTGTTGGACGCCGAATTGGACCTCTCCATTTCTCGCGACGGATCAGGTTTGGTTGCCGCGAAACCGGAACTGCTCAAGGAACTGAGTCAACTTCGGGAGGAAATACAAAACCGGGATCGCGGATTGACCGCCGTACAATCGCGACTGGAAAAGCACGCTGAGACTTTGTTGAGCGGAACCACGAGCGATGCCGGGCAGTATTTGCAGTGGCAGAAGCTGCACGGTGCTCTGCAATGGACCGGACTGAACGCCTCGTTGCGCGATCGGCTGTTGCGCGAATGGGAACTGACCGACAAGCTGTTGCACCAAAAACGCGAGAATGCCGCAAACGGCAAGGGGAACAAAGTCGCAGAGACGCAGGAAGAGGAGGCCGCGAGTTTCGATAGTGCCACCTCGGCGATATCCGCTCAAAGGCAAGGTCAATGGCAAGCATTGTGGGCGTTGCAGGTCATCTCGTTGGGACTACCCACCGACTTGGGCTCGTCGTCCGATGACCGGGTCTTGGGACAAGAGCAACAGAAGCGGTGGGTGGACTGGAAAACCAGCCTGATCGACGAACAGAATCGTGCGTCGTTGCTGGTCAGCTTGGGAAACTCCGTGCGTGGTGAGTTTCAATCGCGTCGGCAACGAGTCTCGGTCCCGGCGGAGAAGGGCGAATCGCTGGCCCGTTCACTGCAACTTCTGTGGCGTGCCGAGCGAGCCGCTCGCACGTTGCATGGTTACGACGCGCTGCTCATTTCGGAAAAGGACGATCCGGTACGAGGGTGCCGCAAGCTGGAATGGGCCACGTTGTGCTTGTGGCAAGCCGAGCGATACGCCGATGACTTTTGGGGCAAACAGCGTGAAAAGGATGCGGGCGAAGCGTGGTTCGAGGTGGCAGCCCGTCAATGTGTCGAGGCCGCGCGGCGCATTAACTCCGAATTGCCGCAACCAGGATTCGTGGCCGCGCTCACTCGGACGGAAGAAACGCTCAAGCTGCGGAAATCGGGGAGTCTGAAGTTAGTCCAGAAAGAAAACAGTTTGGCACTCGGTCTGAATGGTGAACAACCCACAAGTCTTTCGGCCGAGAAGTCGGATGGAGTTCCACCCGGTCTCGCCGCGTTGTGGCTGGATCTGGCTCCGGATGAGGCGACTCGTTTGGAAATCTTGCCCGCCGCGCGACGGGCCATTTTCGACGAGAGCGCATCGGCAGAGTTCACCATCCGCCGTGGTTCTAACTCAGCTAACTCTGGCTCCAATTGTGATCCGGTCCCCGTCCGCCCGCGACTTCTTTTTCGCGGACGTTTGTGGAACTCGAACGACATCCTTGTTAGTCCCTGTCCGCCGCAGGGGGTCGAGATCGTCTGGCGTGCGGTGCCCAACACGGGCGAAATCGTGGTCCAAGGGGTCGACCGCCGCGAGATGGTATTCATTCTCGATTGCTCTCATAGCATGAACGCACTCACCACAGACGCGATGGGCAATTCTCGAAGTCGCATGAGCGTGGCCAAAGGTGTTTTGCGAAGAACGCTGGAAAGGATGCAAGGCGCTGATCCCCCCCACACAATTGGCGTCATCGCCTACGGACATCGAGTCAAGAAACTCGAAGGTCAAAAGATCGAGATCAATGAAGATTGGAAGAAACGGTGGCCGTTTGATCCCATTATCGAGAGTAACCCACAACTGGATTACGAATGGCTTTCCAAAGGGGAAAGACCACAGCCGTTCATAAATATCATCCAAGACCCTGTCTTGAAGGAAAAATTTGAGGCACTCGTCCAATGGGGTAACACTCCATTGTTAGGGGCGATTAAGTTTGCCGCAAAACCATTGGTCAATCGCAAAGCTGGTGGACTCATCGTGGCGATCACCGACGGCGGGTGGACGGATACAAATGAGGAAAGGTCAACGGTGGAGTTACTGAAGGATCACCCTGAGATCGCATTACACCTAGTCGTGTTTGGCGACGTGACGCCTGACGAAGATCGCAATCTCACCAGGTTGGCCAAGGACGTTAAAGCCCAAAAGACCGACGCACGAAATGGTGGCAATCTCGATCAAGTGCTGATCAAGGCCATGAAACCGCGCGAGTACCGCATCGCATCAGTGGACTCAGGCAACCGGGAGGTTTTGCAATTTCCATTACGAAAACCCGAGGAAGAATCGACCGAAATTGACTTAGATCGCTACCGTCTGAAATTTGGGCGTTATCGTGTGTCGTTTCCCGATTGCCCAGAAACGCCAGTGGACCTTGTTGGCGGCGAGCGACTCATGTTCGATCTGGACTTGGCATCTCGGCGGCTCAAGCATCGCAAACCAAGCCTGCAATTATCTCGTCCGGCAACGGGCGTTCCGGCCGACGCAACGGACGAGCCGACTCGCTTTGGCTATGTCAAGGCTCACTATGATAAGACGAAAAAACATGCGGAGTTCGTCTTCGCCCTCGATCGTGATGACGATTTGGGCTTCGTGCGCCGCCCTGCGGAAGTCTTTATTGAGGTCCAGCCACAGGGCGTCCGCCAAGAATTGTCGCGCACGATTCAACTGGAGCCGAATCAATCCGTCCCCATCTGGCGCATCGGCATCGAGCAATGGCCCGGCAATGCGATGCCCGAAGTTCAGGCATTCTGGAAGATGACTCGTTCCGAACCGGACCAGCGTGCGCCGCTCGTTAAGCTGCTCGCTGAACCTCAAACGATCAGCATCGCCGAGCAAAAGTGGCAACTTTCCGCCAAGGCGGACGGGAAGCAAATTCGCGTCGAAGTCGCCAACGTGCGCATGCCAAACGCCTCCGAAAATCGACGCGAGAGCCTGTCAGACTTGCGCGTCGAACTGGGAGTCCCGGGGCTGGATCAAAAGTTCGAGCCTGCCTCGGGAAACGTGCGTGCCCAATTCTTTGAAAAGGACGGCCGAATCGATTTCACCTTCACCGTCGGTGACAACTTCCCTCTGGACCGCGCGGTCGTGGCCATCACGACCCGCGCGACATGCAAACAGGGATCCCGACAAATCGACAAGCCACTCGCAATCGCAAAATGGGACACCGAGCAATAGTCGAGTGGTCTGGGGTCAGACGCTCATACTCCCATGGTCGAGCCGGTGTCCTGATGGATGATCGAGGAGACGGACTCCAGTGTGCTGTAGCAGAAGAGATTGGACGTGACGACACACAGCCGGCTGCCGCCGTTCTTTTTCGGATCGAAGGCCACGTTTTCAGGATGCTCGATGGCCAATCGATCGCCGTTGTCGAGGCTGATCACGAATGGCTGAAATGGTTCGCGATGGATCAACTGATAAAGTGCATCTCGAGTTTCGTCAGCACGCATGGGAACTTCCTTCGTCATTGGCGGGGTCGTCTGGTCTATCGACTTGGAGACACTATGAAATCAGATTGGCTTCGCCCAAAGCAAGTGTAGCGATCAACTTTCAGCACTGATCCAACAACCCCAACATCAAAGTCTCACAGGCGCAACGCCAAATTCCAGGACAAAAAAGGGGGGGGCTTGACGCCCCGCTTTTCACAATGATTCATCGCAATCCTGCGCAATGAACTTCGCTTAATACTCGCCGACGGTTTCTCCGCCTCTGCGGCTTCCCAACGCTCGTTGGACCTGCTGGTCGATAGTCTCGTTGAAGAATCGAACCGCGCCGTCGCAAAGGACACCATGCACGCCGCGCCACCAGTATGGTCGCTGGAAAAGCTGGCTTTGCTTTGCTGTGCTGTGCCATTTGGACAGCCGTCGTAGCTTGGGGTACCGGGTCCAACGGAGTTGTTGAAGTTAAGCGGCATGCCGAATGACCCATTGCACCGTCCCGATTCGTCTTGTGGATTATGATCTCCAACTCAATTTGATCGCAGCACGACAACGGCGGCGGCGCCGAGCGTTATTGGCCCGGCTGTGCCGGTTGAGCGCCCCCTTTTTGCACTTCGTCATGCATCTTCTTGAGCTGTTCCTCGTTCGGCCGGCCTTCTTTATCCTTGGGGTTGTCGACGGGAACAGCGGCTCCCCCGCAGCCGATCGCGTACAGAGAGAGTCCGAACAGAACGCATGAAATAAACTTGGACATTTGCGTCGCTCCTTTGTTGAAGGGCCAAGAAAAGTCTCACAGTGCGATTGCGAGGCCAACAGGATAAAGCCCGTTGCAAAACACTGCAACGAGTGCGAACTGAGTGAACACGATTTATTGCTGGCTCGTGGCAAACAAGCCGCGTCCTTCCACAACCGTCCAATTCCCGGCGGCGACCGCTTGGAATTCTTCACGTTGGCCGGAGGGCCACCGAACCAACAGCTTGGGGATCTGTGACTTTTGGCCAAGCCCCAGATGCACGCGAAGGTCCGACGCGGACTGAAAACTTCCCCCGCCGATCACCTCGCGAACCAGTTTCAGATCGAGTCCTTCGGTCTCGACGATGGCGTTGATCGCGGAACGATTGCTGCTTCCCGTTCCGACCAGCCGGAGTGTCACACTCTTGTGCTCCGAATTTGTGTCATTGCGAACGACGGCCGACGGTCCCAATTGATGAGAAATGACGACATCCAGATCGCCGTCGTTATCCAGATCGCCGATGGCTAATCCCCGTCCGAGATACTCGCCTCGAAAAAATTCGCCCGACGATGCGGACACATCGCTGAAGCCCTGGTCGCCGTCATTGCGGAAGAGTTGCGGCCTCATGCGATACGGATTGGCACCGATCTTCCAGCGCAAGTCATCAATGTGACCGTTGGTCACGATCAGATCCAGCCAACCATTGTTGTCGGCATCGAAAAACTGTGTGCCGAAACCGAGCATCGGGCGGCTGGGCGGCCCCAATCGGGATCGGGCGGTTTCATCGGAGAATCCGGCCCCCTCCAAATTGCGATAGAGTGTGTTGGTTTCCAGATGAAAGTTGGTGCAAAACAAATCGAGCCAACCATCGGCATCGTAGTCACCGCAGGCAACTCCCATGCTGGCTTCGGCGGCCCCGTGACGATTCACCGCGCATCCGAGTGCCGTGGCCGACTCCTCAAATCGAGGAATCACAATGTTCGGTGCCGCTTCGCTCGAAGAACGATCGCTTTCCGCGCTGGGAAGTGACGTGCGGTTCAGGAATAGGAAGTTGGGAGTCCCGTCGTTCGCCACGTAGATGTCGGGCCAGTCGTCCGCATCCGCATGAAACACCACGACGCCTAAGCCTTTTCCATCGGGAGCCTGGAGCCGCGATTCGGGCGGCGCTCGGAAATACGTGCCGTCGCCAGCCGACAAAAACAACACGTCTACTTCCGCCGGAAACAAAGTCGGCGGACATTGGCTGTAGCCATCGGGGGCGTTTTTCTCGGGACACAGCTCGGGCGGGTCGTGGCTGGTATGCACGTACGTCGCCACGTAGAGGTCGAGATGTCCGTCCCGGTTCACATCCGCAAAAGCCGCGCTGGTATTCCACGCGTCGGAGCGAATTCCCGACTCCTCTGTCGCATCGCGGAACGTACCGTCGCCGTTGTTTCGCCAAAGGCTGGTCGCTCCAAACGCGGTGACAAACAGATCGGGAAATCCGTCCGCATCCACATCGCCCACCGTGCAACCGCCACCATAGGCAAACCAAGTCAGATTCGCAGCCAACGTGACCAACTCCCAACGGTCCTGTCCTTGGTTTCGATAGAACGCGGGCGGGTGATCCTGGTCCTGTAGTTTCCGTGGCAGCCGACAGCCGTTGCTGAAATAAATGTCCAGCAGCCCGTCTCCGTCGTAGTCGAACAGCGCGACTCCCCCGCCGGTCGATTCCTGGATGCGATGCCCGCGGCTGACGTCGTCAAACCGCTCGAACTGCACTCCCGCAGCCGCCGCGATGTCTTGGAATTGGAACGAAACGTTTTGATCACTGGAAACCGGCGAACGCGGTCTGGTTCCGGTGGAGGATGGTCGCGGACGAACTGTTGCGGGCTGCGAACTCGTGTCGTGGGCCGTGTTCGTTTGAGGCGGCCGAGCGGTTGTTGCTAGAAATTGTTCCGCTTGCGACAGGCCGGGCCGCAGTTCCAGAAGGAACTTTGCTAAGTATCTTGTCTCGCGATCGAAGCCGGCTTGCCGGGTCAAGTCGGCCACTTCCAGGAGCAAAGCCACGACCTGTTCTTGGGCAGCCGGATCGTCGTTGTGAAAGACGATGCCGCCTCCACGCGTTTGAATGCGGGCCAGAAGATTGGCTTTGTGACGGCTCTCGCGCTCGTCGTCCATCAAGCCGAGTCGGGCTTGGGCTTCCGCCAGAATCTCCCAGCCTTCGATGTCTGTTGGGTTTCGTCTCAAAAGAGTCTGTGTGATCACGAGAGCCTCTTGGGCTTTTTGTTCGCGCAATGCCAACTGAGCACGCAGGCGCAGTAACAGCCACGGTTCGTCGGTCGCGAGAGGGGGCAGCCGTTGAGCAAAAGTCGTCAGGCCGTCCCAGTCTCCTTGCTCAGAGAACCAAGCCAGTGCCGCGCTCATGGCGGTGAGCGACTGCGGACGTTCTTTCAGACAGGCGTCGATGATTTGCTTGGCCTCAGCGAGTTGGCCTTGAGCCGTGCGGTATCGGGCCAAGGCCACGCGGATCTCAAAATCGGCTGGTGTGGCGTGCCAGAATTCCTCCAACCAAGCACTGGCAGCCGGTCCGTTCCACCGGGCCACCGAGGGAAAACAGAGCACGCTGATGCTGAACGGATCGCAGGCTCCGAGTTGCTCCAGTTCTTCGAGCACCGGAACGCGGTCCTCGAAGCGAAGTTCGACTTCCAGAATGTGTCGCAGTTGATGCAGTGCGTGAACCTTCTCTTTGAGCGTGAGCTGCGGCGATTGCCGTTCGATACGCAGGAATTCGCGGAATTGAGCTTCCGCCTCCGCCGCCTTTTTTAACCGCAGCAACACCTGCCCTTGCTGAAGTCGAGCCGAGTGGCCGTACTGGGGATGCTCGCTGGGGATCGCACGGAAACACGCGGTCGCGCGGTCCAGACGATTGTTAGCCACTGCGGATTCCGCCAGCCATGAGATGACGTCGAAGTGGTCCGCGGGCTTGTGATACCGCAGTTCAAAGGCCCGGCGGGCCAGCTTGTAATCGGCTGGAGTCACGCCTGGGGGGAGCTTCGGTTGGACAGACCAAGGGAGAAGCAGCCAGACAACGATCAGCAACGCGAGCACGCCAGCGAAGAGACTCCAACGCCTCCAGTGACCGTGTCCCGGCATCTTGATACTCGTCTAACCCGATGGAATATCTATCACACCAAAATGCGAATACCCAGCTCAACAGAGCCGGGTATTCGTCTGAAAAAGTCAACTTGCAACGTCGAAGTTCGGGTTGCAACGCCAAAGTTCGGGTTAGAACTCGCCCACCGGGACAGCATCGCGGGACGTCGCCAGAGCGCGGACAACACCATGCGTGCCAGTGGCACCATTGGGGCCGTGTTCCAAATTTTGGTTGAGAAATCGAACCGTTCCATCACCCATTAGCGCATGAACGCCGCCAGTGTGATCACTCTTGGGACCGAGCTGACCATCACCGCCATTCCAGCATCCCATTTTCTGGGCTCCAAGGTCTGAACATTGATAAAAATCATCCGCTCCTGAATTTGTGTTCCGATTGATACCATAGCAATCGCCTTGATTCAGACAGCTGGCTACGTTGATACTGCGTCCATTCGCCCAACATCCACGTGCGTCGTTGGCATCGATCCCTGCCTTAGCCTCCCAAACGAAAATCGTCGTGGAGAGCCCATCTTTCACGTCCTCAAACCGGACCGCACCTCCGTTGCCCATGACACCGCGCTCCGTGACACCCGCGGCGGAAAATGCCGTCGTCGTATTCACGTTATTACCAGAATTGATGCCATACGACGTCCTGGCCCAGCCACCATTCATGCGACTGCTTTGGTTTCCAACAGTGCCATTCGAGTCCGATGGACAGACATAAGATGCCAGGAACGTTCCGCGAACAGTCGCGTTGCTGCCTGCCGCCGCCATCGACACCGACGGGTCGTAGAGCTTAAAGATTTGAGCCTGTTCCATCGCGGGCAAGATATGCACGAACGCCGAAGTCGCTAGGTCAAGCGTATTGGTTGCACTACTGCCGGTTGTGTTTGACGTCGGCACCAATGATGCCGCACCGGTCGCGCCGTTGCGCCACAACGAACCGGGCGGGAGGATCTTGTGAGTGTCGAAATAATTTTGAAAGGCGAGACCCAATTGCTTCAAATTGTTCTTGCACTGGCTGCGTCGAGCGGCTTCGCGGGCTTGTTGCACGGCTGGCAAAAGCAAGGCGATCAGAATTGCGATGATCGCGATGACCACCAACAATTCAATCAATGTGAAGGCACGGCGAATTCTGGGAGTAGAACGCATCAATTAGCTCCTTGAAAAAAGAAATGGGGAAGAATGACCGTTGGATTGAGACCAACACTCTTCAGCCAAGCCGACTGGAATAGCCAAACAACATATTCTGAGGATCATTATCGCTTAATTCAAGGAGATGAATTCAAGTATTTACCAGTTTTTAGGTTTTGCTTTTCCAGACCGTCACCCAAAATGACACTCCGATCTCCGAACCACTCTGATGTAAAGATTGGAGTAACGAATAGCGCGGCCGAGCCGCAAATCACAAATCCGAAGTTCCAAATCTCAAGGAAAATGGAACCTCGAAATCTCAAAATGTCTGTGGCCGCTTCGATTGC
>JAYVSP010000361.1:0-6914 GCA_043775215.1 Planctomyces sp.
CGGCGCAGCAATTACTGTCGTGGCTGGGGCGTCCCGCCCCAGTGCTGAGGCGAGACGCCTCAGCCACGATCAGACAGTTATTGATGCGCCGGTCCTAACTCGACGCGCCAGTTGGCACGTCTGGTGAGTGTGGGTATCTATGTCTCTGTGTTTTTCCCGCAATGGTCCCAAGCGACTCCAACTGTTGAATGAACTCGTCCGACATTCCGGCCGCTCGGCGTGCATCCCGCTGAAAGAACTCACCGCGTGCTTTCTCCGGTCGCAGTGGCCATTTCAGATGCGACCGAAAGGCTTCCCAATCACTTTGCTCCGGCGGCTTCAATCGCCGCAGCCATTCGATACCAAATGCGACATGTTGAATCTCGTCTCGATGAATGATGCGCAGAAGCGCTGCGCCGCGTTCGTCGCCCGCTTGCTCAAAGTGCGTGGCAAATTCCAGAGAATGGTCGAGGTTGGCTCCCTCGAAAACCAGCGGCAAACCGGCCAAATAGTCGAGCACGTCGTCAAATGCTTGAGCTTTCTTCCAGATATAACAGTTGACCGGCAGCTCCCCGAACCGCAGTCCGAGTGTCGCCGCACGTTCGATGTGCATCCGCGTGTGCCGCTGCTCATCGGCCATCACGTTCGCCAAGCCGCGACGAAATTCCGCCGGGGCTTCGGGAAATGCGACCAACACCCACGCCATAACCTCCAGCGCTTGCAGTTCATGATTCGCCATGATGTGGTGCGCGATCGCTCGCTTCCGAGTCTCTTGGAATGCTCCCGGCTTCGGCATCACGGGTGCCGTACGCCGCGCTGCGAACTGCAACTCCGCCGATCGAACCGGAGACTCCGGCCGCCACGCCGTTCCCGGCCGCTCGTCTGTCATCGGCTCGGTCGCACGAGCCAACTTGTCGTCAAGACTCGCGCTGAGCAGGATTCGTTCGGCAAACTCACGCAGTTCCATCGCCCGTCCTTCGCTCTGCAAACGTTTGAAATCTTGTTTTTGTGAGAAGATTTTGAGAGCGGATGAGTGTTTGGTTGTTGGGACTAAAGGAATTGCGCTTCCACATCATTCTGCCCTTCGATCATTCTGCCAATCCGGGGGGATAGGCAGAATGATGAGAGGGCAGAATGATCAAAAAGCAGGTAAGCGAACCGGTCGACTTGCGCTTCATCGAACTTTCGTTTGGGTTGCGGCTTCGCCGGGCCAAGTCTATCGCAACTCGGAGGACTGACACCCTCCGCTCGCCGGCTGTATTCGCATCATCCGCGCCCCCCTTCGCAACACGTTTCGCAAATCGTGTGACACTGCGAGCACTGCAACTTGTGCCGAATCTCGATCAACACGCCACCGCAAACAGGACAAGCCGGGCGACACGGAGGTTGATCTCGCTCGGCCGAATCCTGCGGTCGTTCGTTTTGAATCTGTTCCATCATCAATCTCGCATTCAAATTTCATATCTCAAATTCTGCAATTGGTTCTGCGCCCATGGTCCCAACTTCTCGCGAGCGATCTTCACGTTGTGCCGAATGTCGACCGGCAACGCGGGGTGAAACAAGATCGTCCAGATGGAAGTCGTTAGCGGATTTCCGTTCGCCAACTCCAAGAGTTCCGCGAGGAAATGGTCTCGATCGGCCGCCGACGTCGGGAATTGTCCTGCCTCCGGTTCGACGACGATCACCGGTTGCTGCTTCGGTTTCAAGCCGACACCGACCAACGCCGACCGAAAGACGCGCGGATGATTGTTGAAAATTGCCTCGCAGGGAATCGTGAACATCTCCCCGAATTCGGTCTCAACGATGTGAGCCTTCCGGCCGCAAAACCACAAGCGGCCTTGCTCATCGAGATATCCGACGTCACCCATCCGATGCCAGAACGCAGTTGGGGTGTTGGGATGGTGGGGTGATGAGGCGATTGTGGTTTCATCGCCCTCTCTTCCCACCA
This sequence comes from Planctomyces sp., assembly GCA_043775215.1. Taxonomy (GTDB): domain Bacteria; phylum Planctomycetota; class Planctomycetia; order Planctomycetales; family Planctomycetaceae; genus SXKJ01. Next base: position 1,928 of record JAYVSP010000361.1, read on the forward strand.
CCCCACCACCCCCTCCAATTTTGGCTGCCTCCGTCGCTTTGAGGTGTCGGAAATATTCGCGTGTCGTCGACGGACCACGAACGATGATCTCGCCGATTTCGCCAGTAGGCAGTTCACGCACATCAGACAACGATTGAATCGGACCTTCAGTGATCTCAACAATCTTCACGTCGATCCCGGAAAACCTTTGGCCGACACATGACCCTCGGCCTTGTCGAGAGAGCGGTGCCGTCTGTTCGAGCACCTCACGGCCGCTGATCGACGCGACTGGCAGTGACTCCGTCGCGCCATAAGGTGTGTGAATGTCGGCGTCAGGATGCGAGAACGCCTTGCGCATGCGTTCGATCACGGGAACTGGCACTGTAGCGCCCGCGGATAACACACGCCGCAACGTGCGCGGCAACTTAGTACCGGTCGTCTCGCAGTAACGTCCGATGCGGTTCCAGATCGCCGGCGAACCGAAGGCTTGAGTGACCTTCCAGTCCTGCATCTGAGTCAAGAGGCGTTCGGGATCAACACGCGCCGGTTGCGTTGGGTCCATATCCGGGATGACCGTCGTCACACCCATTGCCGCGTTGAACAGTCCGAATAACGGAAACCCCGGCAGATCAATCTCCCCTGGCTGAATGCCATAAAAGTCGCGCAGCAGATCGACCTGAGCGTTGAACATGCTGTGCTCGTACACAACTCCTTTCGGCGGCCCGGTGCTGCCGCTGGTGAAAATGATCGCGGCCGGTTCGGAGGCGGAACTTGAAAAAGGGAACGTCGTCCGTCGGTCGCCGACGTTGTCACTTGCCACCAACTCGCTGTACGTCTTGCCGCCCCACAGCCACTTCCGCCCGCCGACCGTGACGTTGAAGCGGGCCAGCGGAAACCGCCATCGATAAAGCACTCGAATCGCCTGGACTAGCGGTACGGCCACAAAACCATCCGGCTCGGTTTCGGCGAGGCATTGAAAAATGTTCGATCGCCCCATTCCGGGATCAATCAGTACGACCACGACGCCCGCGCGCATCAGACCAAACGTCAGTGCAATAAACTCAAAACAGGGTCGGACCATCAACACCAATCGCTGTCCTGGCTCGACGCCCCACGAGGCGATTCCAGCAGCGATGCGATCCGCCTCGCACTGCAGTTGAGTGAAGGTCCAAGTCCGATAACGGTACTTCCCGGCGGCATCACGCCCGGCTGGCTGCACAACGGCAATTTGATCCGGCCAACGCTCGGCGGACACACGTAAGCGGTCGGCGATGTTGCGAGGCTCCGACATTCGTGATTTCTAAATGGAGAAGCATTGATCTCTGCGTAGCCACGCTCGCCAGAGCGTGGGGGGAATTCACGGAAAATCCCACGTTCTGGCGAACGTGGCTACCTAACCTTCTTTGCGGGTCCACTTTAGCGGCCGCCGACTAACGGCTCGCCAACTTTGGTGGCGACCATCGCGTGATCTTTGAAGTTGTAACGGTCACCCGCATTTAACCGCGCGGGTGCCATCGGTTCGCCGCGAGAACGGCCGTCAAAGACTGAGACCTGATTCTCGCCAACCACTTCCATGACGTCGCCGCGCACGATCAACGCCGTCGAATGTTCGATGCCCAAGCCGACCACCTGCGGGTGTTCGTCCTTCAGTTGAGTCAGCTCGGCGGACATTTCACCCCGTTGTGAGGTCTGTGTGATCGCGACTCCCGGCAGAAAGCCGAAACCGCGGTCGTATCCATCGGCCAACATCCGCTTCATCGGAGCTGGACCGGCTTTCAATAAGACTTCACCTTGCATCAGCCCGCCTCCCGCCGTGCCTCCGATGACACCGCCGCGGCTCAACACATCGTGGCAGAGCTGCTCGGCGACCGTGCCCAAACAAGATTCGACGAACTGTTGCGGCCGAGCTCCACAGAGCCAAATACCGCGGGCCGTCTTTAATAGACCAAGAACCTGCGGATCATTCGCCTGGCTGCGCGAGGTCACTTGCACGCGCTGAATGCTCTTCACGCCCGCCTTACGGAGTTCGTTCAGGAATTCGTTGTCGGCCTTGTTCGTTTCGCCTCCGTCCAACGAGACAAACGCGACCGTCGCCTCGGTTCCGCCTGCCGCGGCGACGAATCGCTCGGTCGCTTCGGCCGGAACGTCGGCGCCCCCAACAATGACCAAAGTTCCTTCCGGCACCTGCGGAGCCGCATTGGCCATCAGTGTCTTCGACGATCGCTGCAATCGCGCGGCCGCAATGCGGCTGAGCGCGCCGAGATCCGCTTCATCGCCCGCTCGCAGGGATTCAATAACTGGTTCGCGCGATTCAGTACGCGCAAAACAAACTCGCACTTCCGATTCACCCAGCACCGATAGGCGACGGCCCTGCACGACCAGAGCCGTTCCCTCGTCGATGCCTAGCCCCACCAGTTCCGGACGTTGCTCGATAACTTTCAGGAGCCGGTCCTGTCGATGACGCCGCACAAAGTGCTGATCGATAATCGTGCCCTCAACAAAACTAAAGCCACGTCCGAGTTCCGCATTGGTGCTGCCGCGACGAATCATCAGCTTGGACATCACTGCCGCGCCGGCCGAAGTGCCCGCGATGACGCCGCCTCGTTCGAGCAACTTGTGCATCTCAGATTCTGTGCGCGTACCCGAGTACGTGTCGATCAGCCACGCTTGATTGCCGCCGAGGAACCAGACGCCCGTCGCGCGTTTGAGCGGCTCGACGAAGTCTTCGCGGTCAGCCATCTCACGCGAACGCGTGTGTAGAATCGTCATCTCCGCCAGTTTCTGACGCCGCCACCAAGAAACGTAAGTTTCGACATCGGACAGATCCGCCGTTTGACTGGCGGTCGAGATCACGACGATGCGTGCAAACTCACCACCCGCCACTTCAACGACCTTCGCCCGCAGAGGTTCCGGCAATGTGCCTCCTCCGCAGATCACCAGCGTCCCTTTTTCCGGTCCAGTCGCGCTGGTCTCGAATGTTTGTCCGCGACACTCAGCAGTCATCATGACTGCGAACATCACCGTTAAAGCCAACACACTCCACGCTACACAGCGGCTGCAAAAATAATGCGGCAAAATGGCACCTCATTCTTTGAACCACGGAGGTTCTTCGCGCGGATCGGCGGCGTCATGCCGCCGTCTGGAGGCGAAGGGTTTGCAGTAACCATGTACCAGTATGCCGTTTTTTGGGAACGAATAAAGCCCGATTTGTGGATGCGGAGACAAATTTGCTGTTCCGCAAATGGGACTGAGTGGGCTGCGCAGCCACGTCTGATTCGCAAAACGGTGGCTATCAAATAGAAGAAGCGGTCGTCACCGACCGCTTCTTACTTGCTGTAGCTGAAGTTCGCACCGCTAGGTGCCGCGAAAAGAATTACTTCTTCTTCGCAGCGGCCTTTTTCGCGGGTGCCTTCTTCGCAGCAGTCTTCGCAGCTTTTTTCTTGGCCACCGTAACACTCCTTACAGAGCCAACCAGGTGATTCATCTCGCTCGCTTGGCTAACCGGGCTGAAAGCAAGTTCGACTCGTCACCACTTGATGCCGATCTACCAACCGTGATAGACCGGGGTGAACACTTGCAGCGAATGTTGATCGTTCGGTTTCAGCAAACCGATCTGAGTTTTTGAAGCTCATTTCGATTTGTGCTCGTGACAACTTTCATCCTTTACAAGTTGCTCACACATTGACGCGAGTCATAGTTACGTCTTTTGGAATTTCATGCAACCCATTTCCGAAGAGAATCACTCACTTTGTGACGAGTCGTATCAGCGCGTCGAGAAGTCGCGCGAGGAGCGTTGACTCGGCGCGTCGCCGCGCGAAGCGACATCAATCAATGCCGAAGATCACATTCGTTACAGAAGCATTGCGTCCACATTTTGACTCACACGAAGGGATCTCATGGAACTTGCAGACTGTCGCCTTAAGAAACCTGTTTTGAACACTCATGTGATCATGGCCATACTCTTTCCGAAGCGATCTCATTGATGCCGATCGTGGCTACGACCGGTGGTTGGCGACCCGACACGCTTGCAATTGCGTCGATCTTGGAATCAATTGTTTGGACATCGCTCGTCGAGCTTCTCCGATTGTCGATCCAATGAATTCCGAACATATCGCTCAACTGACGTTGTTCGCGTACATCGCCCTTGCGCTGGGGTTGCTGTTGGCGTCAAAACGCCGCTGCCGTGACGGGTGGAAAGTCTGGCTCTTGTATTTAATCGAGCGCATTCACGTTGCGTTCGTGTGCCATTGGCGAGCGAATGACCGCTGCCCATTTCCCGACTCGGGCGGCGCGATCATTCTGTCGAATCACCGTAGTCCGCTCGATCCACAGTTGGTTTGGATGAACCATCATCTTCGGCATGACGATGCGGCGCGATCCATTCGGGTGATCGGTTTTATGATGGCGCGTGAGTACTACGAGATGCCGGGTCCGGTGGGCTGGGTCAGCCATGCCATGCGCTCGGTTCCCGTAGGTCGCGATGGGCAAGACGTAAGCCCGATACGCGAAACCTTGCGACGCCTCGACGCTGGCGACCTGATCGGCATCTTTCCCGAAGGTGGCATTCACCTCGGCAAAGGACTGCGAGCCGCGAATTCCGGTGTGGCGTATCTCGCCTTGCGCGCGGGTGTGCCAGTCATCCCAGTCTATGTTCACGGCGTTACGCAAACGGAGGACATGATCACGCCATTTTACACACCCTGCCGCGTGCGAGTGAGCTACGGCACGCCGATCGACCTGAGTCATCTGTATGAAAAGCGGAAAACTCAAGAACTTTTGCAAGCGGTGACCGACGCACTCATGCAGCGACTCGCTGAGTTAGGTGGTGTGAAGTACCAGCCGGACCAGCGATAGACTCCTCTGCTTCCGAAAGTTGTTGCAGTTGAGTCAAGTTTTTCGCGGGCGAGAGGAATAGCGCGGCCGAGCCGCAAATCACAAATCCGAAGTTCCAAATCTCAAGGAAAATGGAACCTCGAAATCTCAAAATGTCTGTGGCCGCTTCGATTGC
>JAYVSP010000362.1:0-7023 GCA_043775215.1 Planctomyces sp.
GTTGGCGCGTTCTTGGGAGCACTGGCGGGACTTGTTATTTGTTTCTGGCTGCTCCCAGAAACTCTGTTCTTTCCCGGCGACACGATGGTTGCCGGCGGGTTTCTCTGGCTACTTTGGGGGCGACGATTTCTTCGACTGGCTCAAAGACCATTGGCATTGGTTTACGTGAAGCGATTTGTCCGTGTCTGACTCACAACTTTTGCTGGCTATCGAATCCTCATGCGACGAAACCGCCGCGGCGGTAATTCGGCGTGACCTCGCGGTTCTTTCGAATGTGGTCGCCAGCCAGAACGAGTTGCATGAACGCTTCGGCGGCGTCGTGCCTGAAATCGCCTCGCGAGCACATGTCCGCTGCATCCTGCCGGTGATCGACGAAGCTCTGCGAAAGGCCGGTACGACGCTCGATGATCTAAACGCGATCGCGGTTGTGACACAACCGGGATTGGTCGGCTCGTTGTTGGTTGGGCTGACGGCCGCGAAGACATTGGCTCTGGCCACCGGCTTGCCACTGATCGCCGTCAATCACATTGAGGCGCATCTGTATGCCTGCCGTATGCTGGCTGGTCGCGATGTCTTTCCGGCCGTCGGACTGGTTGTCAGCGGCGGGCACACGAATTTGTATGACTGTCACGGTCCGACCGACTTCGAGTGGCTCGGCGCCACGATCGACGACGCGGCGGGTGAGGCGTTCGACAAAGTCGCGCAGATTCTCGGCTTGGCGTATCCCGGAGGTCCGGCGATTGAGCAGACGGCTCGATCGGGCAATCCGAAGGCGTTCAAATTCCCGCGCGTGTTTCTGAAAGAGGATCGGCTGGAGTTCAGCTTCAGCGGCTTGAAGACCGCGGTACTTTACAAAGCAACTGGAGTCCCCGGCTCGCGCGAACCAGTGCCGGAATTGACTCCGCAACGAGTCGCCGATCTGGCTGCCAGTTTTCAAGACGCGGTGCTCGACGTACTGGTGGGCAAATGCCGTCAGGCCCTCCGCGTGAAAGACCGCACACGCCTGCTGGTCGGCGGCGGCGTGGCGGCCAACGCTCGGTTTCGAGAACGGCTCGAAGCCATGTGCCGGTCGAACAAGTCGGAACTGTTCATCGCCCCGCGCGAAATGTGTACCGACAACGCCGCAATGGCTGCCATCGCGTGGGAACACTTGGAGCGCGGGCAATTCGCGTCGCTGGATGTCGATGTCACTCCCGGTTTGGTGCGCAAGCCGAAGCCAGCGAGCGGCGATAGCAGGAAATAGAACGCGGATTAGGCGGATCAACGCAGATCCGAGCAGCGTCATCCGCCAAATCCGCGTTCTATTTCAATCACGGCGAAATCGCGGTCGAGTCTCGATTCCCGGTTCATTCCCATCGCGCGGGAGGGCAACTACATTACGCCGCCTTTTCGCCCCGCCGAACGTGTGGCAAAGCGATCAAAACGCGAAACGAACGACGTCATTTGGAAGACCTGACTGCAATTATGGATAACAGCATGCAGTGGCTGACGGCGCATTGGCAGCTTGCTCTGCCGATGGTCTTGGGGGCCGTGGCGGTATGGGGACTGATGCCCAAAGGGGAGCATCGTCCGCGCCTGGTCGCTTCGATGATCGGACTGGCGGCCTTGGGGCTGATTGGGGCAACCGTGCTGAAGCCGACGGATCACGTCGTGCAGGACGTGTTGTTCTTTCTGTTCTCGGCGGTCGCGGTGGTCGGCGGCATCTTGATGATCACGCATCGGAATCCCGCGTATTCCGCCTTGTGGTTCGCGGTGGTGACGCTCGCCGTCTGCGGACTGTTCTTGCTGCAATCGGCTCCGTTCCTGGCCTCGGCAACGGTCATCGTCTATGCCGGAGCCATCATCGTGACGTTCTTGTTCGTGCTGATGTTGGCTCAACAAGCGGGAGCGACCAACTACGACCAGCGATCCCGCCAACCGGGCGTCGCGGCGTGTACCGGCTTCGTGTTGCTGGGTGCATTGTTATTTGTGCTGATCCCGCCAAAAGATGGCTCGGCAGAAGCGGCCAAGGGACTGAAAACTGGATTTGTCTCGTTAGCTCCCAAGACGAATGCCCCGGACCAGAATTCAACGCAACCCCAATCAACCAGCAGCGCGACACCAGAAACGTTTGGCACGATGCGCGGCCTCGGGCGGTCACTGTTCGGTGATTACTTGTTTGCAGTCGAACTGGCGGGAACGCTGTTGCTCGTCGCGTCAATCGGAGCGATCGTGATCGCGCCGAAACGATCGAGCGGAAAGTTTTAGGAAACAATACCGTCAGGTTGATACTTACGTCCTTTTGGTCGCTTACGTCGCTCGAAAGGGATGAAAGCGACCAAAAGGACGTAAGTACCGAGCGAATTGATTGCGGCCGAAGGCCCCCGTATGAGTAGGGCCGAGAGAGTAGGAAGCCGTCCATGACCGTTCTGACGAACTATTTGATCGTCGGTAGCATTTTGTTTGTTCTCGGAACCATCGGGTTTCTCACCCGGCGGAATCTGATCACGATGATGCTGTCGGCTGAGTTGATGCTGCACGGGGTCTCGCTGAACCTCGTGGCGTTTTCCAACTTTCATCAGAATTTTCAGGGCCAAGCTTTCACGGCGTTCATCCTGACGGTCGCGGCCTGCGAGGCGGGGATCGCACTGGCGTTGATCCTGAACTTGTATCAGCGACGGAAATCGCTGGACGTCAATTTGTGGAACCAGTTGGCCGAAGCGGACATTGAACTGCCGTTTGACGAGGAACCCGCCGTCCCGATCGCCATCCCGGCTCAAGAATTCCCGCACCTGACGCCATCGGGCCGAATGCCGCCGCTGAAGAAGGAGACTTCGCATCGTGTCTGAACTCACGCCGGCATTGCTCTGGCTGATTCCGGGAGCACCGCTAATTGCGAGCGTCTTGATCGCCTTTTTCGGCAAGGCGCTGCTGCGCGGACGGAGCCATGTGCCGTGCGTCGGCGCTTTGGTGGTTTCCACGCTGATTGCCGGATGCATCAATTTAATGTTTCTGGCCGCTCCCAATTCGCTGAAGCCGGACCCGTCGACGCAACACAGCCACAGTGTCGTGGCGGTCGATGCGGACCATAATCACAGGACAGACTCGCACGGCGATCCGAAGCCGCTGTTAACCGCTCCCGGGTACGCCTGGTCGATGACGGACAACCTGCAAGTTCGGTTTGATCTGCAAGCCGATGCCATGACGGCGCTGATGCTCTTCACGGTCACGTTCGTCAGTCTGCTGGTGGCAATCTACGCCGCCGGGTACATGCACGGTGATCCGGGCTATCCGCGGTTCTTCGCGGAGTTCGCGCTGTTTGTGTTTTCGATGTGCATGTTGGTCCTGGCCAACAACTATTTGATGATGTTCGTGTTCTGGGAGGCGGTCGGTCTGTGCAGTTATCTGCTGATCGGCTTTTGGTTCCACAAGCCGAGTGCCGCCGCCGCGGCTCGAAAAGCGTTCGTGGTGAACCGCATTGGCGACTTCGGTTTCATCCTGGGCATCTTCCTGATCTGGAAAACGTTTGGCACAGTCGACTTCGCAGAGGTCTTTGCCAAAATCCCAGACGTCGCCAAAACCGATCCGTCCATTTTCACGACAATCTGCTTGCTGCTGTTTCTGGGAGCGATGGGCAAATCGGCTCAGTTTCCGTTGCACGTCTGGCTGCCCGACGCGATGGAAGGGCCGACACCGGTTTCGGCTCTGATTCACGCGGCCACGATGGTCACGGCTGGTGTGTACATGGTCGCTCGCAGCACGCCGTTGTTCGCGCAGGCTCCAACGGCTCAGATGGTCGTCTGCGGCATCGGTGCGATCACCGCCTTGCTGGCGGCACTGACGGCGCTGACGCAGTATGACCTCAAACGAGTGCTGGCGTATTCGACGGTCAGTCAGCTCGGCTTCATGTTCATGGCGCTGGGAGCCGCAAGCGTCAGTCCCAAGTTGACCGCCTTCGCCGTCACTGCCGCGATGTTTCACCTCTTTACGCATGCGTTCTTCAAGGCGTTGCTGTTCCTCGGAGCCGGCAGCGTGATGCACGCGATGGGGGACGTGATCGACATGCGACGGTTCAGCGGCTTGCGTCATGTCATGCCGCAAACGCGAATCACGTTCCTAGTCGGCTCGCTGGCGCTGGCCGGCTGCCCGCTGCTGGCAGGATTCTGGAGCAAAGACGACATCCTCGTCGCACTGTTTGAGGGAACGAAAGCGGGCGGCCACGAAACATTCTTCGCGGTGATCCTGGGCGTCGCAATCCTGACCGCGTTCTTGACCGCGTTCTACTCGTTCCGAGCCTACAACATGACGTTCCTCGGCGAAGAGCGTTTTCCGGAAGAGGCGCATCATCCGCACGAATCACCGGCGGTGATGACTCTGCCGCTCTTCGTGCTGGCTGGATTCTCGCTAGTGATCGGATTGTTCCTCGGTCCGACGGGTGTTTACGCTCGGATGTTGGGCAAGTCGGCAGTGCTGAAACATGGCGAGCACCCGCACAGTTGGTTGCTGATGGGCCTGAGTGCCGTGATCTTTGGCGCCGGCTATGGCTTGGCCCGATGGTTGTACGTGCAAGCTCCAGAGGTTCCCGCCAAATTGGAATCGGGGCTGCGTCCACTGCACCGGCTATCGCTGGGAAAATTCTTTCTCGACGAACTGTTCAACTACCTGCTGGTCATTCCGGTCAAAGTGCTCGCGCTGCTCTGCACGCTGTTCGACAAGTACCTGATCGACGGCCTGCTGGATTTGATCGCATCCATTCCCGCGACGCTCGGACGCATCGTGCGTCCAATTCAGAACGGGTTCGTGTCGAATTATGCCTGGGTGATGCTGCTGGGTTTGGTCTTATTCTTGATCCAAATATTGCGAGCGTTTGCGGGCTAAGAAGCTACTTTTTCGAGTTTCGAGTTTCGGATTTCCCAATGCTGCTTCTCTCGATCATTTTTCTGCCGCTTCTCGCCGCCGTGCTGCTTGCGCTGTTGGGAGGCGACCGCTCGCTGGCTCGCTGGGTCGCGTTGTTGACGGCGATCGGCACGCTGTTGCTCTCGCTGGGAGTCGCCTCACGGTTGAACACAATTCGCGAAGGCCGCGAGCTGATCGAAAAGGACAACGTCGTTAACGGCCCGATCCAACCGAAAATTGAATGGCGTCGGACGTGGATGACGTTGGGGGAAATTCCTGACCCAGACCGCGGTCGCTCGTTCATCAGCGGCGGAGGTCAGTTCAGCGAAGGCACGGTCGCGGAAGACGCGGCTGTGGAAAAGAAGGCTGAAACGGAAGAGAAGACTGACGAAGTCACTTCCGATCAGAGCACGCTGTCGCTCGTCATGGGTGGCGGCCAGAGAGTTCACGTTCCCGTTCGTCTGGAGTTCTACCTCGGAGCCGACGGCATCAGTGCTTTGATGTTGTTGCTGACAGCAATCCTGACTATCTCGGCCGTGCTCATCTCGTGGGAGGCAATTCAAGATCGAGCGACCGAATTCTACATCTGTCTGCTGGTGTTGGAGGCCGGCATGTTGGGCGCGTTTCTCGCGTTCGATCTGGTGCTGTTTTACGTCTTCTTCGAGTTCACTCTGATTCCGCTGTTCTTCCTGGTCGGCATTTGGGGCGGAGTGCAGCGGCAGTTCGCCGCGTATCGGTTCTTCATCTACACGTTGGCCGGCAGCATGGTCACGCTCGTCGGTTTGGTCGCGTTGGCGATGAAGGTCATGCAGGACGGTCTGACCGCGACACCGTTCTCGATCCCCGACATCGCGGCCGCGCTGCAACAACATCCGTTGCCGGAACACTGGCAAATCGGATTACTGTTGGCCTTGTCGGCGGGCTTTTGCATCAAGGTGCCGCTGTTTCCGTTTCACACCTGGCTGCCGCTGGCTCACACCGAAGCTCCGACGGCGGGCAGTGTGTTGCTGGCGGGAGTGCTGCTGAAACTCGGCACGTATGGGTTCCTGCGGATTTGTCTGCCGTTACTTCCCGTGGCGGTGGCAGGATTCGGAGTGCCGGTCTTCGGCACGATGGCAGTCATCGGCATCGTTTACGGAGCGTTGGGAGCACTCGCGCAAAGCGATATCAAAAAACTAGTGGCCTACAGTTCCGTCAGCCATCTCGGCTTCTGCATGTTGGGGATGTTCGCGTTGAACTCCGAAGGAATCACCGGCAGCGTGTTGCAGATGGTCAATCACGGCCTGTCGACCGGCGCGTTGTTCCTACTGGTGGGCATGGTTTACGACCGCTACCACACGCGCGAACTGAGCGAACTGGGCGGCCTCGCCGCGCGACTACCGCTGCTCTCGGTCTGCATGGTCTTCATCTGCTTGGCGAGCGCCGGCCTTCCCGGTCTGAACGGTTTCATCGGCGAGTTGCTGTCGTTGATCGGCATGTTCAAAGTGAATCCGCTGTACTCGGCGATCGGAGCGACCGGTGTCGTTCTCGGCGCGTGGTATCTGCTCGACATGCTGCGCCGCGGCTTCTTCGGCCCGCTCAAGGAGCCGGCCTCAACACACGGCCCGATTTCCGACATCAACACTCGCGAGGCTCTGTCCGTCGTCCCGCTGATGGCGCTCTGCCTGTGGATTGGTATCTTTCCACAGACAGTCATCGAGACAATCCAGGAAGACGTGCGAGCGGTCGTGAAGCTGTATCCGCAGAAAGTGACGACCGAGTCCGAGGTGGCGAATTCATTGTTCGTGGAAGGGCGAGAATACCATGACCACGAAAGTCATGACGCTGAATGATGTTCCTACCAAGACCGAAGATTTTCTGCGCCGCTGTTGCGACGATGGGCAGACGTTGGTTATTGAGCTTCCTGATCATCGCCGATTGTCTGTGCAAATACATGATGACGAAGATGACTTGATTGATCGGTTGATCGAAACGAATGTGGCGTTTCGACAACTGCTGGAAAAGTCACAGGCCAGCCCGTTGCTGCCGTTCCCACCAAATCCATGAGTGAATCATGTCCGCGACAATATTATAACCTGCTCTGCAAACGTTGAAAGTTTTGTCGCGGCGAGAAAAATTTGGGCAAGGGTCGGGTGTTCAAAATTCAAA
>JAYVSP010000363.1:0-8726 GCA_043775215.1 Planctomyces sp.
GACCCCTGACGCGGTTGTCGACGCAATCGCGGCTGCCGGCCTCGGAGAGAACGGGGTCCAGTCGGCGGAAGCGTCTTCGACGGACGCCGACCCGCGTCAGCCATTCAAGGTCAACCCACCGGTCTCCGTGAAGTCGGATCGCGAGCAGGTGATTGCTCAGCTTGAAACGATGAGTCAGCAGGCGGACGGCTCGAAATATGAGCTGCCGAGTCTCGAACTGCTCGAACACCCGGAGGCGTTCCCGTACGAAGAGCTGGCAAAGAAGGCTCAGATCGCAGCGGTCACTCTCGAAAAGACGTTTCAAGAGTTCGGCCTAAACGTGAAGGTCAACGAGATCGACACCGGCCCGGTGATCACTCAATTTGAGTTGTCGCTGGAAGCGGGCTTGCGGCTGAACAAGGTCGTGGCGTTGGAAAACGATCTCGCGATCGGACTGCGCGTGCCGGCAGTTCGCGTCGTCGCGCCGATTCCGGGCAAGAACACGGTCGGCGTCGAAGTTCCCAACGAGAAGCAGGTGATGGTTCGACTCCGCGAACTGATCGAAGCCTGCCCACAGGACATCGAAAAGAAACGCATTCCGCTGTTTCTCGGCAAGGATGTGTCCGGCCGGCCGATGGTCGTCGATCTGGCGAAGATGCCGCACCTGTTGATCGCTGGCCGCACCGGCACGGGCAAAAGCGTGTGTCTCAACACGCTGATCTTGTCGATTCTGATGACTCGCAGTCCGGACCAGGTCCGCATGTTGATGATCGATCCGAAGATGGTCGAGCTGTCGCCGTACAAGCGGATTCCGCACCTCATGCATCCAGTCATTACCGACATGAAAAAGGCCGAGGCCGTGCTGGCTTGGGCCGTCGAGAAGATGGAAGAGCGATACGATCTGCTGGCTCGTGTCGGCGTGCGGCACCTCGACAGCTACAACGCAATGACGCGTGCAGACGTGCTGCGCCGCTGCGGCATCGACGCGAACGTCGACTCGGTCGAAGCGGACCTGATCCCAGAACACATGCCGTACATCGTCATCATCGCGGACGAAATGGCCGACATGATGATGACGTCGGGCAAGGACGTCGAAGGGCACATCATCCGCTTGGCTCAAAAGTCGCGAGCGGTCGGCATTCACTTGGTTCTGGCCACGCAGAAGCCGACCGTCGATGTCATCACCGGCCTGATCAAGTCGAACCTGCCGGCTCGCATCGCGTTCCAAGTCGCCAGCCGCACGGACAGTCGAGTGGTCCTCGACGAGAACGGCGCGGATCGGCTACTGGGCAACGGCGACATGCTGTTCCTGGTTCCCGGCACCAGCAACCTGATCCGCGCTCAGGGCACGTATGTCAGCGACAACGAAGTGAACCACATCATCGATCACTTCGGCGACCAGTCGCCGCAGTACAGTGCCGAGCTGGCTCAGGTCGCCGCGAAGAGTGTGACGGGCGACGGCCCCGGCAGTGGAGGCGTTCGCGACAAAGACGATATGTACGAGCCGGCCGTCGAGATCATCGTCCGCGAAGGCCGAGGCAGTGTCTCACTGCTGCAACGCCATCTGGGCATCGGCTATGGCCGAGCCGCACGGCTGATCGACTACATGGCCGAAGACGGCATCGTCGGCGACTACAACGGATCACAAGCTCGCGAAGTGCTCTATAACCTGGAGCAATGGGAATCGATTAAAGCCAGCCGAATGCCGATGGATGCGGCGGTTTGAATCGGCGACGAGCGGGATTACTTGCGGCGATTCGGCTTCGTACGCGGCTTGGCCGGCGGCTTCATTCGTTTGATGAGGACTGGTCCGTCTTGCCGAATCTGCATCGTCAATTCAAAGCCTTCGAGTAACCGCATGCCGATCAGCGGTGTCGAATCAGACGAGTCAATTAGGATCAAGGTACGCCGACGATCCCACAGGATTTCGCCTTCATGAACGTCGAACTCGATTTCACTGCCGTCGGCCAAAGTTGCATCGCCGAAGCTGATCCAACGCAGTTCGAGTTCGCGAATCATGGTCGGTGGCAATGTCAGATAGCCGTCATATCCGGTATCCACAATCGCTTCGACCGTTTCTTGTTGGCCGCGCCTTCCAAAGATGGACAACCGCACGACCCCTTCAGACCTCTTCACAACGCCGCGAATCATGTGCGAGCCTTTCGTGGCACATAACCGAACCGGCGAAGAGAACGGGAACCAATGCGGCACAACCAAGGTTGAGCGTTCGGCAAACGCTCCAGAAGTCGGTGAACCGCTTCCAGATCCTTGACATCAACCTCGAACTCACCGGTCTCGATATCGATTGCCGCGAATTGCCCGTCATGTGTGGGTTCAAACGTCCGACGAATCACTTTCTCGTAAAGCGCTCGGCCTCGCCGCGCGAACTCTTCTTTGCTGTAACGACGTTCGATGGCGGGCATGATTGTTCTCCAGAAATCGGAATCGAACTTTGAAGTAATTCGGATTATGGTTCACACGCGAGATTCGGGACAGTCGAATTCCACAGACCGCACGCTCGACAACTTTCGCAGTCGGCGAGAATAACGTTGACGTGATGAGAAATGTGCCATGTCTATCGGATTTGGAACGTATTCGACTGAGTACCGGGATCGTGCAGCGACGTGGCTGATACTGCCAGTCATCTCAGTTGTCCTATTTGTTTTGCTCGGAGTTGCTGAAGCTCAAGCAGATTCCGCATGGCAGGCGATCACGTTGATTGATGACCAAGGTTTCTCGATCCGACTCAAGTTTAAGAAAGTCGCATCGCTTGCTGACGAGCGTTGGCTATTGCTTGAACTGGAAAACCGATCGAGCCACGAAACGATCGTGGACAATCTTCATTACCGCGTCGAATACGAGGCCAAACCAGTCGGCAAGGGAGACGGATGGTCGAGCGGCTTGTGTCAGGGCAGCGAACTGGAGGTCTTTCCGCGAGCCTGGGACACAACACCCGTGGGAAAACGCGTTCTGGAAATGGGACGCACGCATGAGGTCGTGGAAGCACTCAGCCATTCGGCCGCCGCCACCTTGCAGAACCGACCCCATTTTTTGCGGTGTCCGCGAAACGCCGTGCTGGATGTTTCCGCATCAGCCCATTTTTCGTTGATCGTATCGTTTGGCGCCAACTCATCGAAAAAGTCCATCGAGACTCCGTTACACGGCATCCCGTTCACTTTTCAATGGGAGCCTCCCGACGAATCCGCGATCCCACAATTACAGCAACGGCTGAGATCGCTCTGCGAGAAGAAAGACATCATCTCTGATGGCCGCGCTTATCCTTCGACCCGGCTGGCCTGTGCCCTGTTTGACATTCCCGAAGTTGCCGCCGGACTTTCGGACACGGAACTTAAAAGTGCGGCGATGTTGACGGGAGCGTTCAATCGAGATGTTGCTCGCGCGGCGCAACGGCGTCTGTTTGAGCGCGATCCCACGGATCGTCGCTACTTGGATGAGATGATTCGAGCAGTTCGAGTAAACCCGAACGCCGTGAACCAACTTGCGAATTCGGAGTTCTGGCACTCAGACCTCACTGAAGGTATCGTGGCCGCCACGCGGGATCCCCAGTCGCGAGCGATAGCCCTCCGATTGCTCGAAGCACATCGAGCTGATTGGGAAAACAACCCTCGGTTCGTTCAGCAATTAGCAGCGATCGAAAGCGAACTCACCCTTGCGCGGGAGCCGTGGTGGCAACGATTTCGCGGGCCGATCATTGGAGCAATTGCTCTTGTCGTTTTCGCATCGGCAATTTTGATGGCAATTCGATTATGGACACTCTGCTGGTCCAGTCATCGCTTGCCACCGGACCGCTCGCCCGACTGATATCGACGACCTGGCCGAAGACGGCATCGTCGTTCCAGGATGTCGTGCAGGACTAGAAACGCCGTGGCAAGCTATGAGTTGAGCCGAAACGTGGCGATCCCATAGCTGATGCACTCTTCCGCCTGCGGCGCTGCCGCCCGGATGGTCTTGCGAAGTTTCTCCAGCGCGGCTCGCTGATCATCGCTCACGGCGGCGAGGTACTCGTCAATGGTTTTGGGTTTCTCAGCCACGGCTTGTGCCCTTTTGGAAGAGTTGCTCATCAAGCTGTCCGCGTCGCACCGCAATTGCGAGGTCGCGCGAGCTGGCAGTCGATCGGTACTGACTTCGTTCGATGGAGGAGGGCACGCTGCCGCTCGGTGGCTTCGGCCTCGTTGGGGCAGAGGGCGAACAGTGTTGAGCCCCAGGACGATTGACCGACTCCACGACAATCCTGAGCGGACAGCCACTCAGCCAGTTCGGCCATGCGCGGATCGGCGAACAAACCGCCTTGCACGGGAGCAAAGTACTCGCCGTTGAGCCGGCCGAACTCGAACAGTGCGGCGGAGACTGTTTCAAAGTCGCGCGCGGCGATGGATGGTAAGAGGTCCATCAGCACGAGCCGGCAAAGACGATCCGTGGTCGCAGGGAGCATCGGTCCGAGTCGTGCGAAGGCCGTCCGCTCGGAATCGCCGGAGAGGCCGCGGTGGTCGCGCGGCGTGATGAGCAGCAGACGCCACTCTGCGGGAAATGTCAGCCGAGCGACCAGTGGGCTGATTTCTTCGACATCTCGCTTGCCCGCCTCAACCAGAAAACCGCCGTGCTGGAAACCGTGAATGCCGAGTGCCGAGCGGAGGCCGCGCCCGACTCGACGCGCCAATTCCGGCGCGGCGAGATCGTTTTCTCCGCCGAGTCGCGCCAGCGCGGCAGCCAGTGCCAAAGCGGTTTGCGTCCCGGAGCCTAAACCGGCATGCGTAGGGATCGCTTGTCGGACTTCAATGCAGCATGGAGGCGGAATGTGTTCGGCAGGACAGTGCTCGCGGTAATTCGTCCGCCATGCAGCCAATCGTGGCGTGAGTTCTTCCGTCGCGACGATTTGATCGTGATCGGCGGAGGTCACACTCAGCTCGCAGCCGGGTCCATCGACCATCAATCCGACACCACCAAAGTTGCGATCAGCGGGTGCGTTGACTGCCAACAAACCGAAGTGCAGTCGCGCGCCGGTATGAACGTGAATCGAGTGAGACATGCCGCCAGAGTAACGAATTGTTGCAATGACGTCAGGCGCTGGTCTGGAACTCAAATCGGCAATCGCACCTCAAACGAAGTTCCCTGGCCGGGGCGCGATTCACAGCGAATTTCGGCCGCCAGTTCGCGGATGCGGCGGCCGACGATGTACAGGCCCAGGCCCGTGCCGTCGAGCTTCGTCGTCACAAACGGCTCGAAGAGGTGTTCCTGGACTTCGGGTGGCAGGCCGGGACCGGTGTCGCGAATGATGACGGTGACGTGGCTGGAGTTTTGTCGGCAGACGATCGTCACGACTCCGCCCGCTCCGGCTGCGTCGATCGAATTGCTCAACAGATTGAAGAAGACTTCGCCCAAGCTGGCGGGATCGGCCTTCACGGCGATGGACTGGTGATCGAATTCCGTTTCAATCCGCACGTCACGCTGCTGCGCGAGTTGCCGCAAGATGCGGAGCGTTCGTTCGAGAAGCTCGCGCGGGACGCAACCGTCGGATGTCGACGGGGCTGGACGAGCGAATTCCAGCAAATGTCGTGTCGTGGCGGCCAGGCGGTCGATCTCGCTGACGATCAGCCGCAGGTCTTCGACATGCGGACTGTCGGGGCCGAGGTCTTCGGCCATCACCGTCGAGATGGTGCGAATTGAGGACAGCGGGTTCTTGATTTCGTGAGCGATCGAACTGGCGAGCAAGCCGAGTGTCGACAGTTTTTCTTGCCGCAACGCTCGTCGTTCGGCGGCCAGGCGGTCTTGTTGCAGTCGCATGTTACGCAGCGTGACCGCGAGCTGTTCGGTCAACAGCGCCAGCGAACTCAATTCTTCGTCGCTCAATTCTTGATTCAATCGCTTTCGGCCGAGCACCATCAGCCCACGGAGGTCGCGATGGTGAAACGCAATTGCCACGGAAGTGCCAGTCGCCGAGAGGATTTCCAGAGCCATTTGGTTCGGTGCCTCAAAGCGAGTCAAAATGTGCTGCCGCGTCTGTGACAGCGATGCTTGCAGCGCGACTGCTTGGTCGGCGGAGATCGCATTACCCGAAGCGGCTTGGCCGACAATGTGGTCGCCTTCGCCGAACAGCCACGTTCCTACATGGGTGACGCCGAACAGCGTCCGTACTTCATCGGTCATCGACGACAGCCAGCAGTCGATTGGCTGATCGGTTCCATCCGACATGCGCGCGGCCAGTTGCCGAGTCTGCTCGCGAACGTCACCCACGCGCGAGCCCAGCAGATATCGCAACGACTCGGCGACTCGCTGCCGCAGCGGTTGGTAGGCCAGAATCAACGCGGCGGCGGCCACCGCTTCCACGATCGCGAAGTCGACCTGCAAACTCTCGTTCAGCCGCTCGGCGATGCCCGCCAAGGCCACATGATGAAACAGAAACACGGCTGCCAAGACCGCTCCGTAAACCAACGTCCGTTCCAGCACCACTGACACGAATCCGAACCGCATGACGTAATAGGTGAAGAGCAAGACGGGCAAGACGGGCGACAAGCTCACTAACAATTTCCACTCCCCCTCGTGTTGCGGGCAAAGCGGGATCGCCACAAACACCACGCACGCAACCAGCAGGCTCAGGCCGCACAACAGCAACGCCATGCGTGCGAAAAACTGCGTGGCCGACGGCAGAGCGACGCGCCGCCGCAGATCCCAAAACGTGATCGCAGCAATCCCGTTCGTCACACAAAGCCACGCGACATACGGCACGGTGAAGGGAGCGACCAGCACTAAAAAATCACCGGTCGGCTGCGCAAACAGACTGCGCATGATCGGTCCCAGCACAAGCACCGGGAGATAGCACAAGCCATAGCGAGCATCACCACGTGGCTTCGCGTCGACGCCCGTGTGCCACAACCGAACCGCTCCGTGCAACATTGAGGAGGGCATCAGCAGCAGGCCGGCGGCCATTGCGGTCATGGCCAGTGCGTTGACTTGCAGCGACCACGGATGCGTGGCCCTGATCAGCAGCGTGTGAACGAAACTCCCGGAATGCCACAACCATCCGGCTGCCGTCAGCACCAGCATCCACAACGCCACTTGTCGCCGATTTGGCCGTTCAATCAACGCCACCAACAACACGGTGTCGATGACCGCCGCCGCTCCTAAACCCAAAAGTTGCAGATCGCTCAGCATGGCAAGAGTGTAATCCCTTCACGAACCCGAAGCGTCAGCGAGGGCGAACGCTTCACAACGCTGCATCACGATAAATGTCGAGGGAACGTTCGCCCTCGCTGACGCTTCGGGTTAGTGTCCGGTTCAAACACGGAGACATTGCGCTCGTCGAGCTGCTGCTCGCCATCCGGTCCGATCCAGCGAATCGACGTCTGATGTGATTCGGCGATGAGCCTGACGATCAATTGCGCCGAACCGGTCGTCGCATGGCACTCATAAACGACGAATGGCCCGCCGGCATCCTGCCCGACAAGTCGCCGAGAAACTTCAAATGCCTCGTCATCGATCGTGATGAAACACGGTGGCTGCAGCCGCAGAAGACGACCGCCTGATGGAGCCACGCGTATCCGATCCACTCGCCACCACGCGCGGAGCAACTCCGCGATGCTGTGCATGAGATCCTGCAAGCCGTTCATCGGTCGCTCCCCGGCTACGTTGAAGCGGCCGACCCATCGCTTGTGTCAACCGAGTCATTCACAACCGGTGATTATGGAGTCGGTGCAGCCAGTTGTTGCTTGAGCCGTTCGAATTCGTCGGCAACTTGTTCGCGGCGCTCGGTCTCCTCGAACTGGCGTTCGAGTTCGTCCGCGTCGGGATCGCGGCCATCCATGCGGTCGTAGGCTTCATCGAGTGCTTCCGCGCGATCGACACGTTGTTCCAACCGATTGAACTGAGCGAACGCGGACGCACTGTCGGCTCGATCGAGCGCTGAATTAATACGACGTGACGAGTCTGCTCGCGCGAGCCGAGCCAGTAGCAGCGTTCGCTTCTGCCGAGCTTGCCGAATCTTGTCCTCCAAATCGCGCACCGAATCTTGCAACTTGCGCGTTGAAGTTCGCTGCTTCTGATACTGCTCGTTCAAGTCGTCAGCCCGCTTCTCGGTCGACATTTTCTGTTCGAGCGCCGCTTTCGATGTCGCCTCATCGCCGCGTTTGAGGGCTTTCGTCGCGCGGTCGAGCCACTCCTTCGCGGCCTCACGCTCGCGGTCGACTTGTTTGCCGAGTTGAATCTCATCGGCAATCGCTTCGGCCACACTGCGGCGTACCGATTCGAGTTCCTCCTCCATGTCGATGATGAGCTGATGCAGCATCCGCTCCGGGTCTTCGATCTTCTCCCGCAACGCGGTGATGCTGGACTTCATGACGAACGTGAACTGGTTGAGCCATTGCATGAGACTGGTCCTTTCAAAGAGTGGAAAACAAGAAGTGAAACGGAAGGAGACACCAAAATGACCATGTAACCCGCAGCGTGAGCGAGGGCGAACGCTTCACAGCGGGCCGACTTACGAATCTCGAATCTCGTGAAACGCTCGCCCTCGCTTGCGCGTTTTGAAGTTGCGCTATCTTGATAATGTTATTGGGCCCAGCGCGTGCCTGCAAACTCACCCCCGCGCATTGGCCCTCTCGGCAGTGACTGATTAGAATGCTCAAATCAGGCAACTCCGATTCGACTTTCCTCACCTATGAACGGTCTACCGATGCGTTTGATATTCTCTGCATTGCTGATTTTGGGATGCTGCTCGCTGGCCACTGCCGACG
>JAYVSP010000364.1:0-8950 GCA_043775215.1 Planctomyces sp.
TTCAGGGCTCAGAATCTTCTGAACTCGATCACCCAGGGCGTTGCCCTGGGCTTTCGAGTGACGGCCCTTTGGGCCAAAGCACAATCATCACTTCGAGCGCCGATCAACGAGTGCAAACAAATCGGGAACTTTGCGGCTCTGTTCCTTAACCGAACGCGAGCAGGCCGATCTCCGCTGCGTCGAGGCAGAATTCGGTCAAATCGTTTTGAGAGACGGAACGATCGAGCCGTTGCCAGTCTTTCAGTGTGAGTGGACCGTGAGAGGCCAAGGCTTTGAGATATTGTTGACCGATCTCTTCAAAGACCGACGTGCGGATTTGGCTCCCACAGGCGAAGAACAGGACATCGGCGGGAGCATCTGTGTCATGGCCCAGTAACACATTCGTCTGAAACGTGGCCCATGCTCGAATTGGGTTGAGCAGAATCCGCAGATTTGAGTTCGCGTTGAGGTCGTGACACAGAGTCGTCACTGTGCTCCAGAGTTCTTGAAACCGCAAATGTCCCAGCCGATTCTTGCGAGCGATTGCTTCCACCTCGTGGCGAGCCAATTGACAATTGATATGGTCTTGCTGCTCCGGCGTGGTGACGTGAGTCAGCCTGAGCCATCTCAAAAACCGATCGCCATCTGAGCAGCCGGTGTCATACGCCGCGAGCGGAACTTCATGAATGTATTCGTCAATCAGATCCTCCAGAGGCTCGAACGCCGATGTGAGGAGCCCGACCTGATCCAGCACTTTCTCAAACCGTTTGTCGAGATTTCCATCGGTGAAGAGCTTCACCTGCTCGACGCGATCACCAGAGGCCAGAAACGGCCGGACATCCTCGTTGAGCCCGAGCGTCATCGCCTGAGCGCACCGCTGAATTTGGTCGCGGTAGTCGACATGCAATGGTTTGGTTTGCGTGATCATGACTGCGGACCGCCGAGGAAGATGATTCGTTTATTGATTTGCAGATTGATATTTGCGCGGCACTTACGTCCTTATTTCGTTATGTCCCTTGAAAAGGACGAAAGGGACCGAAGCAACCTAAAGCATTGCGCCAGGATCCGACTGAGCGTCCGGGGAGAAGTGTGGTTGTAGGTTTGCGCATGGCTTGGTCACCGGCCTTCCCAACGATCGATGACTTCACCAAACAGACTTCCACACTCCGCCCCGGTCGCCCAGGCAGTTTTCGTAGCGACAAGTTTCCAGCTTGTTGTTGAGCCACAAGCTGGAAGCTTGCGGCTACGGCTGGCACACCTCCTCGGCAATTGCACGAACCTTCCGGATTTCGCTCCGCCAACCGCGTTCATCCGGGAAGTTTTGATCTCGCTCCAGAAAGACAGTGTCGATCTTGCGGCGTCCTTGATCGAGGGCGTGGTGGTACAGATCCCACACCGCCGCCGGAATCGGTTCCGAATGACTGTCGATGTACATGCCGGCCTGTTCGTCGAAAAAGCCGCCGGCCAAATGGATTTGCACTCGTTCGGTTGCCGGCATGACTTCGCTGATGAAGTCGTAGGGGTCGAATCCAAAATTGGTCGCGTTCGCATAAACGTTGGTCACGTCGAGCAACCAGCCGCAACCGGTGTTTCGCAACACTCGCCAGAGGAATTCCGCTTCATTCATCGTTCCCTCGAAGCGAAACAGGTAGGCAATATTTTCGATGTAAAATCGAATGTCGCTGGCCGCGAAGAATCGCTGGATCTGGTCGATATTGCGGCAGGTCACGTCGAGCGCCGGCTTCGTGAACGGCGGCGGTGCGAAGTGGCCCATCTCGACGCCATTGTGGCCATCGCGTGTGAAACCCAGGTGATCACTGACCGATTCTGCACCGTTTTCTTCGGCAATTGCTTTGAGCGAATCTAGGTAGTTGCGTCCCGGAGCATCCGGACTGGCGACGGATAACTTCAGGGCGTGAACGCTGACGTGGTCGAAGTCCTGCTCGCCGATGTAACGGTCGATGTGGAGTGGATCGTCGGCTCGCTCGAAGGTAATTTCGACGGCGTTGATCGCCGGGTCGTCGAGAACGTAGCGATTCTGTTCGCGGATCGCGTAACCAATACCGGGGACCGTAATCTGTTGTCGACTGGTCGAGCGAACGGGATCCAACGTGGCCACTGACATGATCGGCTCCTTCTCGTTCTCGTGATGTAGGACGGGCACTCTTGCCCGTCTTTTCTTTTTCCCGGAAAGGCCGGCGGCAAGAGTGCCTCATCCTACTTTTGGTGAGCAGGCAACTAACGGCCTCGACCACAACGACAGCAGCGGCAGCAGCGATGTCGCTCCGCACTGCGTTTACTGGCGGCGTCGGTTCTCAGAGCTTCAATTTCGCGAACGGCCTTTTTTGATTTCGTGGTGGCAGACATCTCCCGGACTCCTTTGGTGATGACATCGGAAAGGCAATTGGTTCGCGATGCGCATCGCTGGTTTGACTGGTCGGGCTGGCATTGCAGAGGCGGTGCCAATTAGCGGAGAACTGAGAACTCACTGGCGGACAGTTCCAAATGGACCAGCAAATACCGATGTTTCGCGCGGCTTTCTGTGAGTCACTCGCTGAGTTGATCGGAACGCCGGCGTCATCAGATCGGCAACAACTGTTGTCGGAAAGATGCTTGGCTTTGGGAGTGTCTGCGCTCCTGCGAATTCTTTGGTCAGCGGTTACACTCCGCGTCCCCGAAGTGAGCTAAGCGGTCGCTGCGGATTGGCTGCGTCGTTCGGCTTGCCCGGCGAGGCGGCGGTTCGTGGAGGAAAGTCCGGGCTCCATAGGACAGGGTGGTGGGTAACGCCCACCGTCCGCGAGGACAGGGACAGTGCCACAGAAAGTAAACCGCCTCGCGGTTCGTTGAAACGAGATCAGCCTCGCCGTTCGCGGTCGGGCTGGTTCGGACAACGGGTCGCGCGGTAAGGGTGAAACGGTGCGGTAAGAGCGCACCAGCAGGCCGGGCGACCGGTCTGGCTCGGCAAACCCCACCCGGAGCAAGGCCAAGCAGAGAGCAAGGCGCGTGTGGAGGGCTTCGGCCCAAAGCACTCGCCGCGACGCGGTCCGTGTCGGACGACTCTCGGGTCGGCTGCCCGAGGCGGCGAGCAATCGTCGTCCCAGAGGAATGGCCGCTCACGACAGAACCCGGCTTATCGGCTCACTTCGGGGGTTTTTGACACTCGTTAATTGACATTCAGGCGATATTCGCGCGACGCCTTAGCGACTACGCGGTGGCGTGAGGCTTGGCGGGCACATGCGTGGATGCCTCCCGTTCGATCAAGTACCGGAGGAATTGCGAGCGAGATTGCCGTCCCGTAACCTACCGGCATGAACTCGATTGAAAAACTACTGGTGGTGAATCGCAGCGAGATTGCGATTCGAGTCTTTCGCAGCGCCTATGAGTTGGGCATTCGGACCGTCGCGATTTACACGCACGAGGACCGGTTTGCTCTGCATCGCTTCAAAGCGGATGAGGCGTATCAAATCGGCAAAAAGGGAGAGCCGATCAAGTCGTATCTCGACATCGACGCGATCATGGAGATCGCCGAGAAGCACGGCGTGGATGGCATTCATCCCGGATACGGCTTTCTCTCGGAGAATCCGAAACTCGCTCAGGCGTGCGCGGACAACGGCATCACATTTGTCGGGCCGAGCGTCGATGCCCTGCACCGGCTGGGCGACAAGACGATCGCTCGCGAGATCGCTCAGGTGGCAGGCGTTCCGGTGCTTAGCGGCAGCAAGCGAGCGATCGTCAATACGGACGAGGGGCTCGCGCTGGCGAAGTCGCTCGGCTTTCCGGTGATCTTGAAGGCGGCACACGGTGGCGGCGGACGCGGCATGCGCGTGATTCGTGAAGAGTCGGAGTTCGCGGCTCAATACGAACAAGCGAAACGCGAGTCGCTCACGGCGTTCGGCAGCCCAGACATTTTCGTCGAAAAGTTTGTGCAACGAGCACGGCACATCGAAGTGCAGTTGCTCGGCGACCGGCACGGCAACTTGGTGCATTTGTACGAGCGAGACTGCTCGGTGCAGCGGCGGCATCAGAAGGTCGTCGAGATCGCGCCCGCTCCGACATTGCGAGCCGACGTGCGCGCCGCCCTGTGCGAGGCGGCGATCAAGATCGGCAAACAGGTCGGCTACTACGCGGCCGGGACGGTCGAGTTTCTCGTCGATGCTGACACCAATGAGTACTTCTTCATTGAAGTCAATCCGCGGATTCAGGTGGAGCACACCGTCACCGAGGAAGTCACGGGACTGGACATCGTCAAGTCACAGATTCTGGTGGCTCAGGGCGTGCCGCTGTCCGATGAGCGGATCGGCATCGCGTCACAGTCGGACGTCCGGACGAGCGGGTTCGCCGTGCAGTGCCGCGTCACGACCGAAGACCCCATGAACAACTTTCTACCCGATTACGGGCGAGTGGCTCACTACCGCTCGGCCGCTGGCATGGGCATCCGACTCGATGCAGGCTCGGCGTTTTCGGGAGCGGTCGTGAATCCCTTTTACGATTCGCTGTTGGTGAAAGTCACCGCTCGCGGCCGACGCTTTGAAGATGCCCTTAAAAAGCTCGACCGCTGTCTCGCCGAATTCCGCGTCCGTGGTGTCAAAACCAATATCCCATTCCTGATCAAGCTGCTGCGGCATGACACGTTTCAGGGCGGTCTCTGCACGACACGCTTCATCGACGAAACGCCCGAACTCTTCCAGTTCCCGAAGCGTCAGGATCGAGCGACAAAGCTGCTGACGTATCTTGGCGAAGTCATCGTCAACGGCAATTCGCTGTTTGGATCAACGCGACCGCAACCCGCGCGACGTGAACCGGCTCCTTTGCCGGAGTTCAACAAGCACGACGCAATTCCGCTCGGCACGCGAGATCGGCTGGCAGAGCTCGGTCCGACGAAATTTGCCGCCTGGGTCCGCGAGCAAAAACCATTGCTGATGACCGACACGACGTTTCGTGATGCGCATCAATCGCTGCTCGCGACGCGGCTGCGGACGCGTGATTTCCTCGAAATCGCCGAAGCGTATTCGCGGATGTGTCCGCAGCTCTTTTCGCTGGAGATGTGGGGCGGAGCGACCTTCGACACGGCCATGCGATTCCTCAAGGAGTGTCCGTGGGAACGGCTCGCCGAGATGCGGACGCGGATTCCGAACATTCTCTTTCAAATGCTGCTGCGCGCGTCGAACGCCGTCGGCTACACGAACTATCCGGACAATGTCGTCCGCGAATTCGTCCACGAAGCGGCCGAATGCGGCATGGATGTCTTCCGCATTTTCGACTCGCTCAACTGCGTGCCGAACATGCAGGTCGCGATGGACGCAGTCCTCTCGGCCACGCCGTCTCACGGCGTGCAGCCGATCTGCGAGGCGGCGATCTGCTACTCCGGCGACATCACGAACCCCGGACGCACGAAGTACTCGCTGAAGTACTACATCGACATGGCCAAGCAGCTCGAAAAAATGGGAGCACATATTCTGGCCATCAAAGACATGGCCGGTCTGTGCAAGCCGCGAGCTGCTCGCGAACTGGTTCGCGCGT
Organism: Planctomyces sp.; assembly: GCA_043775215.1. GTDB lineage: Bacteria > Planctomycetota > Planctomycetia > Planctomycetales > Planctomycetaceae > SXKJ01. The sequence continues at coordinate 5,500 of JAYVSP010000364.1, forward strand.
TGAAGCAAGAGATCGGCCTGCCGATCCACTTTCACACGCATGACACGGGCGGCATTCAGTCCGCGTCGATCTTGATGGCCGCCGAAGAGGGCCTCGACATCGCGGACGCCGCGATGGCTCCGATGAGCGGCGGCACTTCGCAGCCGAATCTCAATACGATCAGCGAGTCGCTCCGATTCTCGCCACGCGAGACCGGCCTCAGCTCTCAGTCGCTCGACGATATTGCTCTGTATTGGAAAGCGGTACGGCAGTTTTACTCGCCGTTTGAAAGCGAACAGCAACCGGCCACGACCGACTTGTACTCGCACGAAATGCCCGGCGGCCAATACACGAATCTGTATCAGCAAGCGAAGTCGCTCGGCCTCTCCGATCAATGGCCGGAAATTTGCCGATCGTACGCTCAGGTCAATTTGATGCTGGGCGACATTGTGAAAGTCACGCCCAGTTCCAAAGCGGTGGGCGACATGGCTCTGTTCATGGTCGCGAACCGCCTGACCCCCGAAGCGATTCTGGAGGGCGGTCGAGAACTCGCCTTTCCCGAATCGGTCATTGAATTGCTCAGCGGCGCGATGGGCTTCCCTGAAGGCGGCTTTCCCGAACGCATCCAGCAAATCATTCTTCGCGATCGGAAACCGTTCACGGCGCGCCCCGGCGAAACTCTGCCCGCCATCGACTTTGACTCCGTCGGCGAGGCCCTGAAAGTCACGCTCCGCCGCGAACCGAGTCGCCGCGACAAACTCAGCAGCGTGCTGTACCCGAAAGTCTTTGACGAGTTCGCCAAGCACGTCGCGACCTATAGCGACACGAGCATCTTTTCCACGCCAGTCTTCTTCTACGGCCTGAACACCGGCGAAGAAATCTCAATCGACATCGAGAGCGGCAAGACGCTGATCATCAAGTTCCTGACGATCAGCGAGCCTCACGCCGACGGCTCACGCACAGTGTTCTTCGAGCTCAACGGCCAGCCACGCGATGTGACGGTCATCGACAAGTCGCTCGAACCGACGCAGAAAGCCGCCGTCAAAGCGGACCCCAACGACATGCGTCAAGTCGGAGCCAGCATGCCGGGCATGGTCGTCACCGTCGCGGTGCAAGCAGGCGACAGCGTGAAGAAGGGCCAAAAACTGATGACTGTCGAAGCCATGAAAATGGAAACGACTATCAACGCCGAACGAGACGGCAAGATCGCCGACATCCTCGTCAAACCGGGCAGTCAAGTCGCCACGGGAGACCTGATGCTGAAGTTCGCATAGCGACCTTTGGAGTGCGGTGATGCATCACCGCTTTGGCTTGCGGCGGAGCCGCCTTCCTTACATGCAAATCAGTAACCAACTCAATGCCATTGGAACTGTGTGTGTTTTGGAATGAGGTTTTCCCAGACATTGCAGAGATGTTCAAAGTGCCCCAGGGTTCGCAGCAGCGGATCATTTTCCGCCCCACATTTTTTGCCAGCTCCTGTGAATGGTTTCAGCCGGCCGGCGAAAAATGTAGGGCGACAAATCGAGCACAAGCGCTGCCGCGATGACATCCCTCTCGCCCGCGACCGCCACTGCGGCGCGCTCGACCTTAAAACCTGCCACCGAAAACCCGGAAGACTCAAAAAAAGCAGCCGAAGTTGTGAGACTTCGGCTGCCAAGAGTTTGGATTCGACGCCGTGAAGCGTCCCTGATTCGGCCTAGATTTCTTCGAGGAGCTCCATCAGTGCTCCGGAGGTAATCCGTCCCAGCAGATTGTCCTTGGTGGCCAATCCTGTGTCGGCGAAGAACCAATCCCGGCCGCCGCTGCCGGTCAAAGTATCCTTGGCGAGGTCGTCGAGGACCGTGCCTCCGGCCGTCAAAACAACCGAATTCAGGGCTCCGACTCCGCCCGTCTTCAGATGGGTCACGCGCGTCGCATAGCTCGTCGCAACAGGCAGGTCGGTGCGAGCCCATTCACTAAGAATCGACATGAGAGCGGCGATGTTGGTGTCGTGAGCCGTGCTTCCGGCGATCATGAGGTCATCGCTACCACTGCCCGTCAGTCTGTCGGCTCCGGTTCCGCCAATCAGCACGTCGCGTCCCGAGTTGGCGACCAACATATCGTTGTCCGCGCCTCCCACCAGTACATCGTTTCCAACGCCACCGTTGAGCATGTCGTTCCCGGCTTCGCCGAACAGTTTGTCGTTTCCGCCGTTGCCGTCCAACTTGTCGTTCCCCGCACCACCGAAGAGAAGGTCGTTCTCTTTACCGCCGAGCAGCGCGTCGTTGCCGGCATCGCCATGCAGTTCCGCAGGCAAAGAGAGGGGAATATTCACGTGGATGGTGTCGTTGCCGTCCAAGCCAAATGCCAGGATGCGGTCCAAGTCAGCCATGGCTCCCGTGTGAAAATCGCCGAGCTTCGTGCTGCCACGCTGCACGCGGACGTAGGAATCGGCCCCGGCCTTTCGCAGATGAAAATGCAGTTGGTCATCTTTGACGGTACCAATCACGACGAGCACCTTGTCGTTCGGATCACCCGAAAGCGGGTCATCCACCACAGTGGCCGTGCCCGGTTGCCCGATCACGAACACAGTCAGCGGCGCGTAGTCCTGTTGGGCGTTTCCCGCCACATCTTCGGTCAGAGTCACGTCGACCGAAAAAGCCTCAATCGTGCTCACGTTTGTCACGTCGTACGTAAAAGTGTACGTGTCGTTGACGACCGTGGTCATCGACCAAGCCCCTGACGAAAACGCCAGTTTGCCGGCCACCGACGGCGAGAATGTCAGCACCGGGATAAACGCGGTGTCCATTGACTCACTGAAATTCACCGTCAGCGTGAACGTCCCGGTCCCCGTTGCCGACACCACCGTGGGATTAGCCGTGACGCTGACGACCAGCGGGTTTACCGTGTCGATTGCGAACTCGCTCAGAGGGGTGTAGTTCTGCTGTGCGTTGGCAGCCACGTCCTGCGCGCCCGTAACGTCAATTGTCACGCTATCCACGTCCACGTTCGCGTCCGCCACATCGTACGTTGCCGTGTACGTCGTGTCGCCCACCGACCAAGCTCCCGACACGAACGTCAGCGTGCTGGCCACTCCCGGAGAGAACGTCAGCGTCGGCGTTGCGGGCACCGACGTGTCCATCATCTCGCTGAAGACCACTGTCACCGTAAACGTCCCCGCGCCCGGCGTGTCCGCGTCCGTAATCACCAAATCGTTGGCCGTTACGGTCAACACCGTCGGGTTCAGCGTGTCGACCGCGAACTCGCCCAGCGGCACATAGTTCGTCTGCAAGTTGCCGGCCACGTCCTTCGCCCCCGTCACGTCGATCGTCACGCTGTCGTGATCCACGTTCACGTCGGCCACGTCGTAAGTCGCCGTGTACGTCGTGCCGCCCACCGACCAAGCTCCGGACACGAACGTCAGCGTCCCGCCGGCAACCACGTCCGCAGCGAATACCAGCGCGGGCGTTGCGGGCGCCGACGTGTCCATCAT
>JAYVSP010000365.1:0-4852 GCA_043775215.1 Planctomyces sp.
CATCAATAACTGTCGTAGCCGAAGTCGTGAGACTTCGGACGGAACTCTCACGAGTTCCGCTACTCCAGACAGTTATTTCTGCGCCGGTCCTAAGCTAAGGACCGGCGCATCAATAACTGTCGTAGCCGAAGCCGCCAGATTTCGGTCCGAACTCTGGCGAGTTCGCTATGTCAGGCGTTCGGCTCGTGACGCGGAGTGATGGCGGCTACGTTTGGTACGGATGGCGGCTACGTTTGGTACGGATGAAGGATGGGGACTTGGATGTCAGGGAATCTTGGTTCGGCGGATTTTGGAATTCGGTGGCTGGTCGCGGTGTGTTGGCTCACGCTCAGTTTGACTGGCGTTGTCTGTGCGGCGGAGGCTCCGGCACTGAAGGCTCTCGATGGCTTTGCCGTCACTCTGTTTGCCGATGATGAACTGGCGCACGATATTCATTGTCTGACCATCGACGCACGTGGACGGATCACGGTGGCCGGGAATGGTTACATCAAGATCCTGAAGGATACTGATGCGGACGGAATTGCCGACTCGGCGACGCAATTCGCGGACGCTCCGGCCACCGGCATTCAAGGGATGTTCTGGCACGGCTCGGAATTACTGGCTGTCGGCGGCGATGGCTTGCTGCGCTATCGCGATCGTGACGGCGATGACCGCGCCGACGGACCGCCCGATGTGCTCTTGAAAGTGCGGACCGGCGGCGAGCATCACGCACACTCAATTCAACGCGGGCCGGACGGCTGGTGGTATTTGATCGCCGGCAACGATGCGGGACTGGACGCCAAGTACGTCAAGCTGCCGACATCGCCCGTCAAGCAACCGGAAGCGGGAGTGCTCTATCGGCTGAAGCCAGACATCAGCAGCGGCGGCGAAGTGGTGGCTCACGGTCTGCGCAATGCCTACGACTTCGCATTCAATCGGACGGGTGATGTGTTCACTTTCGACAGTGACGATGAGCGAGATGTTTCGCTGCCGTGGTATCGGCCGACGCGCGTATTTCAGTTGTTGCCGGGATCGCACGCCGGCTGGGTGACGCGAAGCTGGAAGCGGCCGGATGAGTTTCTCGACATGCCGCCGGTCGTCGCTTCTGCGGGACGAGGCTCACCAACCGGCGTCGTGTGTTATCAGCATCGGCAGTTCCCGGAGAAGTATCGCGAGAGCCTGTTCGTGCTGGACTGGACTTTCGGCCGCGTGTTGGCCTTGCCGCTGGTTCGCAATGGTTCGGCGTGGCGAGCCGAGCCGGAATTGTTTCTCTCTGCTGCCGGAGATCACGGCTTTGCGCCGACGGATGCCGAGATCGGATCGGACGGCAGTTTGTTCGTGAGTGTCGGTGGCCGAGGCACTCGCGGCGGCGTTTGGCGAGTGACCTATCCTGCCGGTCAAAATGACAAGCTTGCGAATGACGAAGTGGACACAGAGGCTTCAGCGGCAGACAAGCTCGCGGCCTGCTTGACCGCTCCGCAACCGCTCAGCAGTTGGTCACGAGCCCGCTGGCAACCGTTGGCCAAACAATTGGGTCGAGCACCGTTTGTCGAGGCCGCTGGAAACAATGCCCTATTGCCCGCCGTGCGGCAGCGTGCGATCGAAGTCATCACCGAACTCTTCGGCGGATTGGACGAATCGGAAACGACCGCGCTGGCCGACGCGACTCCCGCGGAAATCCGCGCGAGGACGATCTGGTCGCTCGGCCGCACGCATGCGAAGCCACTCGATGCCAAGACCGTCACGAAGTTTTTGGAAGACAGCGACGCATTCGTCGCCCGCGCAGCGCTCGAAGCGCTGTTGCAGGCGGAGCAAGTCAGTGACTGGTCGCTGTTGATCGGCGGCTTGGTGCAGCAACTCGGCAGCAATGATCGCTTCAATCGTCTGACGGCTTCGCGCCTGGTCGCGAAGTTGGACAACGACGACTTTCAAACGCTGTCGCAACTGGTCGCGAAAGCAGGTTGGCAGGCGGCAGTTGCGAACGCGGTCGGATACCTGCCCCGATCAAAAATGTGGACGACCTACGCGCTGAAGACCGCGCTGCTCGTGCTGGAGTCCAAAGAAAAACGGCCGACGGCCTTGAAGCTGGAAGCCGCGCGGCTCATCCAATTGGCGTTGGGCGATGTGGTGCCGCCGTCAGGAGTTGTTCCCGCGCTTGAGGCGTATGTCGGCCGCATGGATTTGTCTCCGTTTGAACGCGAGCTGGACCCGCTGCGCATCCGGCTGTGTGACACGTTTCCAACAGGCGACGTCCAAGTGGACCGCGAACTCGCACGAGCACTCGCGATGCTGTCGCCATCGAACACTGACCTGCTCGATAAAGTCTTGGCCAAGATCACCGAGAACAGCGATCCGGTCGAAGACATTCATTACTTGCTGGTCGCCGCGCGAATTCCCATTGCCCGCAATCGGAAGCAGGCGGACGTGATCGCTCGCGGACTGGTGCAACTGGAGCCGAAGATCATCGTCCGGCAGCTCAATCAAGATTTGAACTGGGACGACCGCGTCGGCGAGCTTTACAAAGAACTGGTGAAGCTCGACTCGGATTTGCCCGACCTGCTCGTCATGCAGTCGGGATTCGGCCGGCCAGGGCATGTGTTGTACTTGTCGCAACTGCCGTCCGATCTGTTGCCCCGCGTGATTGATTCGTATGTGAAGGCCGTCCAAACCGAGGCCGATTATCCCTGGAGCAATGAGGTGGTCTTTGTCATCGGCGAATCGAAGACGCCAGAACACCGCGAGCTGATCCGCAAGCAGTTCGAGCAATTCAAAGTCCGCGGCGCGGTGCTGGTCGTCTTGTCGGCGACGCCTGAAGAACAAGATCGCGACAAATTCGTCGCCGGTCTGGAAGAGTCACGTCTGGAAGTGCTGACCGCCTGTGTGGAAGCTCTGAGCAAACTTTCGGCGAGCACTCAGCCGGCCGAACAGTTCGCGCTGCTGCGAGCAATGCGGCGGCTCGGAGTCGATGAGAAAGAATTCCCGATCCGCGAGAAGGTCGCAAAGTTGCTCGCCCGCAACGAAGGGGACGATCATGGATTCGTCTTCGGCAAGGCCGGATATCGTCCTCAGAACGAAACGATCCAGCGCTGGACCGACTCACTGACCACGCGGTTTCCCGACGAAGCGGCACGCCTGTTAGGAGGTGACGCCGAAACGCTGACGTGGCTCAAAGGCCAATTGGCTGAGGTCGACTGGACTGTCGGCGACGCGACGCGCGGCCGAAAATTGTTCGAGAAGCGGTCGTGTGCGCAATGCCATGGCGGCGGCAAAGGACTCGGTCCCGACTTGGCCGGCGCGTCGAGCCGCTTCTCACGCGAAGACCTCTTCATTGCGATCGCTCTTCCCAACCGAGACGTTTCACCACGATTCCAAACGACGCTCATCGAAACCAAAAAGGGCAAGGTCCACGCCGGCCTGATCGTCTATGAATCGGCCGAGGGTCTGTTGCTGAGAAACTCGACCAACCAAACGCTGCGCATCGAATCGTCGGACATCGAAGTCCGTCGCACGCTGCCACAATCGCTGATGCCCGCCGGCCTGATCAAAGATTTTCGGCCCACAGATTTCGCGGACATCTTCGCGTACTTGAAAAATATCAGCAGCCCAACCGCAAGCCGATAACGCCAATGCCTGCGGCTTCGCCCCAATGGCCCGTTCGTCGCCAATCTGCACTTTCATTGGGGACCGCGAGCGTTCGGATTTTCTGAAGTCGCTCCGATCAACAGCATCGCGTCGCCGTAGCTGTAGAAGCGATACCGTTCGCGAATCGCCTCGGCATAGGCGGCACGAATCGAATCGATCCCCGCGAACGTCGAGACCAAGACCAGAAGTGTCGAACGGGGCAGATGAAAGTTGGTCAGCAATGCGTCGACGCACCGAAACTCGTAGGGCGGCCGGATAAACATTGCGGTCGGCCCGCGCCACGGCTTGAGATTTCCGCTGGCACACGCGGTCTCCAGCGTCCGCACGGATGTGGTTCCAACCGCGACGATTCGGCCGCCACGCTGTTGTGCGGCTTCGATCTGTTGCACCGTCGCTTGTGAGATTTCGCACCACTCGGAGTGCATGACATGCTCGCTCAAGCGCGACGTGGCGATCGGTCGAAATGTCCCCAATCCGACGTGCAATGTCAGGCGGGCAATGTCGATGCCGCGCTGCCGAATGGCCGCGAGCAATGAGTCTGTCAGATGCAATCCGGCTGTCGGAGCCGCGACGGAACCGGGGTGTGTCGCATAAGTCGTCTGATAACGCTGCCAGTCGGAATCGCTGGCGATCTTGCGGTGCATGTAAGGCGGCAGCGGCATCGTTCCGAATTGCCCGAGCAGTTCGACAACATCGCCCGGTAGGCTCGGCCGCATTCGCCACACGCCGTCAGGTTCGCGATCCACCAGAGTCAGACGCAACGAATCAATGCCTGAGTGGACTGCCTCACCCAGTGGTCTCAGAAGAACTTGCTCCCCCGGCTTCAGGTAGCCGCGTGTTTGGCCGATCAACCGCCAGTCGCCCTCGTCGGTCTGGCCCAGATACAGTGCTTCCCATTTGCCGCCGGTCTTCTCGCGTTGGCCGATCAATCGAGCCGGCAGCACACGGGTGTCGTTCAAAACCAGGCAATCACCGGGAGCGAGCAAATCAGGCAAATTACGGATGCCCTGGTGCTGAATCTGTCCCGTCTGCCGATCCAGCACAAGCAGCCGAGACGCGTCGCGTTCCGGCAGCGGCTCCTTCGCGATGAGCTCCTCCGGCAGTTCGTAGCCGTACAGCACCACGTCGTCGAACGAGAGTGGCGAATCGCAAGCTGAGTCGGAAGGGGCGGAAATGGTCTCGCTCGACATGCGGCTTTGCTCGTATTAGTTCGTGTGCGGCGAAGCCGCAG
>JAYVSP010000366.1:0-12068 GCA_043775215.1 Planctomyces sp.
ATCGCCGCCAGTCGCGCAGCCACCGGTCGTATTCGGGGCAGCGATAACCGCTGATGGCTGCCGGACCGGAATGCGCCCGCAGCCCTGCGACCAACCAGAAATGTTGCAGCGGTGTCATTTCATGTGGCCCGTAGCCTTCCGGCTCGACACGTTGAATCAGCTTTCGTAGGCCGCTTGCAGTTCGCGTTCGACCTGGGCAGCGGGACGGCCGAACTGTTGGCGTGATGCACGGCGGATAGCATCGGCTCGTTGCCGCCGATACTTCGCTGGCTCCAACGTCGTCATTGAGAACGGCCGCGAGGGTAGGCCGTCGATCAAGAGTCGTAGGTAGGCCGTGAACTTCGGTAGGTTCATCAAGTCGTGTTCGGTCACGTCACCGCCAAGTTGCTTCGCGAGTAGTTCGGCATCCGTTGCTCCGACTTGAAAGCAGAGCATGGAGCCGACGTTACCGAATACGGCGGCGAGCGTGGCTTCGTCGAGCTGTTCCAAGAATTGGTGCGACAGCACGAACGGCGTGCGGTATTTCCGGCTCTCGGAGAGGATCGTCGCGAACGTGCCGTTGCCGGCGGCGACGAAGTTTTGGAACTCGTCGATCGTGATGCAAAAGTCAGGATGCTGCGATTCTGGCAGTTCGGCTCGACTCATGGCCGCCAGTTGCAGACTGCTGACGAGCAGTGAACCCAACAGCCGCGAGGTCTCGTCACCGAGTCGGCCTTTCGACAGGTTCACAATTAGAATTGCATCGCCACGATCCATGATCTCGCGCAGGTCGATCGTCGATCGACTCTGCCCGATGATTGCTCGCAGAATTGGATTACTGAGAAACTGCCGAATCTTGTTCTCGACGGGAGCAATGGCCTCGATCCTGTAGCGGTCGTTCCAACTGGCAAATGTGCCAAGCCAAAAGTGTCTGACGGCGGGATCGCTGACTCGGCCGGTGATGGTCTTCCGAAACCCAGCATCCGTCAGCAACCGTTGCAAACCGACGAGCGTTGAACCGGGTGTCTCCAGCAATGCCAACAAGCTGTTCCGCAGGATGTCCTCCATACGCGGCCCAAAGAATTCGCCGAACTGCCGCTTAAGCACGGTCAGCACACCATCAGCGACCAATGGTCGTTGCGTCGGCTCGCGACACGCAAGCGGATTGAAAGCGATCGGATGCTCGCGATCGGCAGCGTCGAACAGGATCACGTCATTCGTGCGATGTTTCGGGATCAGCTCCAGCAGCGTCTCGGACAAGTCACCATGCGGATCGACCAGACACACACCGCGTCGCGATTGGATGTCATCCACCAGCATGTTGAGCAGCAGCGTGCTCTTGCCCATGCCTGTCTTGCCGACGACGTACAAATGCCGTCGCCGGTCGTCGAGGCGAATGCCGAACCGCTGCCGCTCGCCCCGAAACTTCACCCGGCCCAGCAGCGTGACGCCCGGCTCCCTTTCCTTTGCGGGGAGCATGACCGGAGGTTCCAACTCTCGGAACGGTGCAGTTCGCAATTTCGCGGTGCGGACATTCGCGGTCGGCGGATGCCAGAGCGTCGCGAGTTCCTCGGCCAACAGCAGAAACCCACGTCCATTTCGTTTCGGGATTCCACAGTACGGTTTCGACATTCTGAAGACGACTCGGTGCGACGTGAACCGGCCGAACGCGCCCGCGAGTTCCGTGAGAGCGTCGCGAGCCACGGTCGCCTCACTCGTGGCACAGCAGACCGTCAGAACAAGATGCGTCTCGAAGAGATGCTTGCTCAACTTGTCGCGTGCGTCGGCCACGTCATGCGGCGATTCAGCACGACGAGCCAAACGACCAACGATCCAAGCGACACCTCGAACCAACCGATGCGGACTTCGCGCACGCTTCGCGTACCAGTACACCAGCCGATCCCAAGCGAAACCTCGCTCAATCCGAGCGACGACGCGTCCGGCCATGCGATACCAACTCGCGCGGCAAGGCCGAATGACGAGAGCGATTCTGGCATCGACACAACCTTTGGGCCTCGCATGTAGAGCGGACAGCAAGCCTGCCAGCGGATCAGCCAGTTCCCGATGCAGCAAATCTTCAAACTGCCGATGGGTCTTGAGCGGAAATACATCCGGCGACAGTCGCAGAGTTGCCGACCAAGTGTGACCGCTGTCGTCGCGGTCTTCATCGAACAATGCCGTGAGCGTGCAACCGGGGTAGGCGTCAGCGAAGTCGTGCGTGAATGTCGCGAGCAATCCCACGGGAACTCGCACAAACAGTCCCACCGTGCCTTGATGCGAGCCGAGTTCCAAACAAACCGATTGCCGCTGGCGATTGGTCTCGTGGAGCGAGTTCAACACCGCGTCGGCATAGCGCGGACCTCGGTCATTGTCGAGAATGGCGGCGATGCGGAAGAGCACAAACCGAGCATCGCAGATTGAGGTGATGTAACTGACCGACGCACTCAACTCGTCGGAACTCGGTCGAGGTTAATTCTAATTTATTCAACAGTCCGTCCGTGGCCGGATCGCAGGGGGAGTCCGATACTTCCGCTTGTTGCGAAGTGATTGCTTGCATTGGGTTCCGTCAGAACTGTGCTTTTCATGCCCCGTGTGCTGATTGTTGAAGATCAAACGGCGCTGCTCGACACCTTTACTCGCGGTTTGCGCGAGGAAGGGTATGCGGTCGCTGCGGCCTCGAACGTGGCTGAGGCTCAGCGCGTGCTGAGGGAGGAAGCGGTTGACGCCATCGTGCTCGACTTGATGTTGCCGGATCGTGATGGGATGAGTTTGCTTCACGAGCTGCGGCAAGCAGGGTTCACCAAACCCATTGTGATTGTCACGGCTCGCGATGCTGTGGAAGAGCGCGTGCGCGGGCTGGACAGCGGGGCGGACGATTATTTGGTCAAGCCGTTCTCGTTCGTCGAACTGCTGGCACGTTTGCGAGCTGTCATGCGGCGATCGGGATCGGCAGCGGAAACCGTGCTGCGCGTGAACGATCTCGAATTGGATTTGCTGAATCGACAAGTCTCTCGTGCGGGATGCAAGTTGGAACTGACTCAACGACAGTTTGAACTGCTGACCTATCTGATGCGCACCGCTGGCGAGACTGTGACGCGGGAGATGATCGCCGCCAACGTCTGGAAAGAGACATCGGCCACATGGACAAACGTGATTGAAGTGCAGATCAATCACTTGCGACGGAAGATCGAACGGCCCGAATGGTCGCCCATTCTGCAAACGATTCGCGGTGAAGGGTATGTGTTGGGGGTGCGGCCATGAAGCGGCTCAACGTGCGCTGGCGATTGACGCTGTGGTACGGAGCCGTGTTGACCGCCATCGTCATCGGCTTCGGTTCCTGCGTCTATGTCATGGTGCAACGGCACCTGATCACGCGAACCGATTTTGAATTGGACGAAGAACTGACGGAGTTGGCACTGGAAGTTCGATTGGCGAAGAGCGATGACGATCTGAACGAGCAACTGGAACGACGGTTCTTTCGACACGCGAGTTTTGATTTTCAGGTCAGCCGACTCGGCACTCCGCCGCTCTTTCGCAGTGGGCGACTTCAAGACACCGCGTTGCCGGCACCGGATCGCGACCAATCTGGCGAATCGCACGCGACTGTCTCCGAGACGCGCCTTCTGCCGGGACTTGGCGAGATGCGCGTGGTCAGTCGCCGGGCGACGGGGCGAGACGAGGAGTATCTCGTCCAAGCCACGATGTCGCTCCTGCCAAATCACGCGGAACTGCAAGCAGTGCTGACAACGCTGCTGATTGCTGGCCCGTTGGCAGTCATGGCGGCGCTCGTGGGCGGGTATTTTTTGGCTCGGCGTGCTTTGGAACCGGTGGACCGGATGGCGACAACCGCCGGGCAGATCACCGGGATGCGGCTTGACGCGCGGATCGAAGTCGTGAACCCAGACGACGAGTTGGGGCATTTGGCGCGGACCTTCAATTCGATGCTGGATCGTCTGCAACGGGCGGTGGACGAATTGCGACGCTTCACGGCCGATGCCGCGCATGAACTCCGAACGCCGCTCTCCGTGTTGCAGGCCGAGGCCGAGGTCGCTTTGCGAATGTCGCGTTCTGCCCACGAATATCGCCGCGTCCTCGAAGTCACGCTCAATGAATCGAAACGGTTAGCACGACTGGCGGATCGGCTATTGACGTTGTGTCGTCACGACTCCGGCTTGCAGCCGATGCGATGCGAAGAGGTTCCATTGGATGCGTTGGTCCGAGACGTTGCCGATCAAATCCGAATCGCTGCCGATGAAAAAGGGGTGGTGTTAGTCGTCGCCCCGCTGGAGGAATGGGTGATTCCAGGAGACGACATTCAGTTGAGCCAACTTCTGTCCAACCTGCTGGACAACGCGGTCAAGTTCACGAAGCCCGGTGGCAAAGTTGTGGTACACGGCGAGCAACGCAACGGCCATGTGTTGCTCGCGATTTCAGACACCGGGATTGGCATCCCAAACGCGGACCTGCCGCATGTGTTTGAGCGGTTCTATCGAGCAGACAAATCTCGAAACGGACAAACCGGCGGAGCCGGGTTGGGGCTGGCCATCGCGAAAGCCATCGTCGAGTCACATCGCGGCACGATCGCCATCGAAAGCACGGTAAATGCGGGGACGGTGGTTCGAGTCAAGCTGCCCGTGATGCCTCCGGCCAGCGATCAAGTCTCTGGTTAAATCAGAATTATGTCGGGCTTGTGGCGATTGTGAGTGATCAAGTTTTCCGAAGAATCAGAAGACATGGGGAGACTGTTTGCAGGGCCATCAGGAAATGGCCCCGCAAAGTCTGCCGCGATTACGCAGTCATGCCGGGGGACGGAGAATGAAAACCAAACACGGATGTTGGGTCATCGCTGTGATGCTGGTGCTGACTGGCTGCCAGACGGCAACCACGCGGCGAGAAGTGAGGCGGATTCCGCCGGTTGGCGCGCCATCGAATACGGCGCTGTCTGCGACACAGGCCGTGCCAACGAAGCGGGACGCGAAACCAAAGGTCATACAAGCCGCAGCGACCGAATCAACCGGCGACGTGCGGACTGCTGACTTGGTCATCGACACCGATCCGAAATTGAGCTTGGCCACGGCGGAATCGCAATCCGATTCGGTATCGGGATCGCTGCTGAAGCTGACGCTCGACGATGCGGTCAACACCGCGTTGGCGCGAAACCCTGATCTGGTCACGCTGCGGGAGAATGAAGGGGTCAGCGATGCGGCGGTCGGGGTCGCTCAGACTTATCCGTTCAACCCGTTCGTGCAGACGCAGTATTTCCCGACGGCGTTCAACAAAGATGGTAGCCGTGGTCCGGGGAGTGGCTATGTCTGGCTGATGCAGACGATTGAATTGGCGCATCAGCAACGGCATCGTGAAGAGGCCGCCGAAGCGACATTGAACACGGTGCGGTGGAACATCAAGCAAGCCGAACTACTCAACACCGCGCAGACCGAGCGGCTCTACTTCACGGCTCTGTTTCAGCGCGACGTGCGTGATCTGGCGAAATCGGCGGCCGACCTGAATGACGAACTGCTCGGTTCATTGGAACGCCTCTTTCAAGCCGGACAAGCGACCGTAGCCAACGTCACGATGGCGCGCGTGACCAGCCGGTCGTCTCGGCGGCAAGCCGATCTAGCCGAAGCGACTTACCAAACCTCTTTGCTGGCTATACGGCAGCAATTGGTGATGCCTCCCGACACACCGTTTGAACTTGTCGGCGACTTGGCCAAGTGGCAATGGCATCCGGCGGCGAATGTGGCCGCGCTGCCAGAGAATCCTTTGCAGATGACGATCCCCGTCAACGTGGCGGCGCAGTTGGTGGTCAATCGGCCGGACGTTCAGGCGGCGCGCTCGGATGCTCAAACCGCTCGATCCAATGCCGATCTGGCCAACGCCAACCGCATTCAGAATGTCGCGGTCGGCCCGATTTATGATCGCGACGATTTCGGAACCCAATTCATCGGCTTCCGGACCCAGATGAACATCCCCGTCTTCGACAACGGCAAGCCGCTGACTCGGCAGCGCTGCGCCGAACACCGCCAGCGGGTGGTGGCTTCGCAGCAGATTGAAACCCGCGCGGCGCTCGAAGCACAACTGGCCATTGATCGTTATGAGCGAGCACGGCGGATCGTCGAAAACTCGCACCGCGTCTCCGAAGGATTCGACACGGAGATGCGTGCGATGGATGAACAATTCAAGGCGGGGCAAGCCGACATCGTGGCCGTCTATGCGACGCGGGCCAGCCTGATCCAAGATCACCGCGCCTCTTTGGATGCGCTGAACGAGTTGGCTCAGGCGGCGGCGAATGTCACGGCCGCCACGGGGATGCCTTCCAACGCGCTCTTTTCCGCCACGCCTCAATAGACGGACATCGTCAGCTCATGCACCAAGAATCTGGCTCAGCCGCTTTCGTTCCGCCGCACTCGTCCTCGAAGACGAGTGCCATTCTGCGGCATGGGAAAGGGGTTCTGTTCATCGTCGTGGTCTTGTGTCTGGTGGGCGGATATTCCGCTTACACGATGCCCTCGTCCGTCTTCCCGCATACCGACTTTCCGCGCGTGGTGATTCTGATCGACAACGGCGTGATGCCCGGCGACGAAATGATGGCCACCATCACGCGGCCGGTTGAAGAGGCGATGAAGTACATCCCCGGCACGGTCAACATCCGCTCGACGACGGCGCGCGGCTCCGCCGCCATCAACGTGTTCTTCGACTGGTCGACCAACATGGTCGAATCGGAATTGTTCGTACTTTCTCGGCTGTCACAAATCCGAAATGCGTTGCCGACGACCGCCGAGATTCAAGTGCATCGCCTGACGTTCTCGGCGTTCCCGGTTATCGGTGTGAGTCTCACCAGCACCAGCAAAACACGGAGCATCACGAACCTGTGGGAGATGGCGCGATACGACATCTATCCGCGTTTCCTGCGCATCAAAGGAGTCGGGCGGGTGAATGTGGTGGGCGGGCGAGTTCCGGAGTGGCATGTGATCCTCGATCCATCGAAGCTCGATTCGCACCATCTCACGATGGATCAGGTCAATCAAGCCCTCGCGGACGCCAACCAATTCACTCCCGCCGGGATGCACGAGGAAAACTATCAACTGTATCTCAGCGTCGTGGACAACCGGCTGCGCGACCCGCGCGAGATTGAGGACGTCGTCGTCTCCTGGTCGGGGCAGTCGCCGGTCAAAATTAGCGATCTGGGAGTCGTGCGCCCCGGAGAAACACCGCAGTTCAATCGCGTCTCCGCGGACGGACGCGAGGCGGTGCTGCTGAACGTCTACGGGCAGCCGGACTGCAACACGGTGGCGATTGCCGACGACTTGCAAAAGGAGTTGCAACAACTCCGGAAAGACTTGCCTCCCGACATGAAGCTGTCGTTCTTCTACGACCAGTCGCAGTTCGTCCGCGAAGGCGTGAAGAGCGTTTGGGAAAGCATCTTCATCGGTCTCGCGCTCTCGGTTTTGGTGCTGTATGCCTTTCTGCGGAACACGGCGGTGACGGCCGTCGCCGCAGCCGTGATTCCCGTGACCATTCTCCTCACGCTCATTGGTATGCGGCTGCTCGGAATGAGTTTCAACCTGATGACGCTCGGTGGTATCGCCGCTGTCGTTGGGCTGGTCATTGACGACGCCATCGTGGTTGTCGAGGCGATCTATACCAAGGTCGAAGCCGGTCATGCACCTTCCGAAGCGGTCGGATTGGCCATTCAGGAAGTCGGCCTAGCGCTGGTCGGCAGCACGCTGGCACCGGTGGTGGTCTTCATCCCTCTGGCGTTTTTGGACGGCGTGGCGGGCGTGTTCTTCCGGGCGCTGGCCATGACAATGGTGATCGCTCTGCTGATTTCGCTGGTGCTCGCCGTGACCTGGACGCCGGTCACAGCTTGGCTCGTCATTCGGCGGCCGACCGGACGAACACACGACGAAATGGAACAAGGCGGACCGATTCTTCGCCGCATCATCGCCCTGTACGGCTGGGTCATGCGGCAAGCGCTGCGGTTTCCGTGGGCGTCGGCGATCGGCATGGCTCTGATCGGCGTGGGAGGCATTTGGTTGTATGGTCGCATGGAGACCGATTTTCTCCCCGCGCAGGACGAGGGAGCGTTCGTCATCGACTACTACTCGCGTCCGGGCACCAGCCTGACGGAAACGAATCGGATGCTGATGCACGTCGAGCAGATCGTTCGCAGCGTTCCTGAAATCGAAGGGTTCTCGCGGCGGACCGGCGCGCGGCTGGCGCTGGCCATCGCCGAGCCGAACACCGGCGACTTCCTCGTCAAGCTGAAACAGAAGCGCAGCCGCCATACCGAAGAGGTCATCAACGAACTGCGCGAGAAGCTGCATGCCGCCGAGCCGGCGTTGCAATTGGAGTTTCCCGGTGTGCTCAGCGACCTGATCGGGGATCTGACTTGGTCGCCGCATCCGGTCGAGATCAAGATTTTCTCGACTGATCCCAAGGTGCTGAAGGACAAGGCGGAGGAAATCGCCAAGGCGATCGAGACGATTCCCGGCGTCGTTGACGTGAATGACGGATTGATCGTGGCCGGTCCATCGCTACGCATTCAAACCCTGACTTCGGAAGCCGCGCGGGCTGGCCTCACTCCGCGGACGCTGGGTTCGACGATTCATGCCGCGATGCTGGGAACCGTTTCTTCGTACCTGCTGCAAGGCGACCGCACATACAACGTGCGGGTTCTGGCGGCACCGGAAGGACACGCGAAAGAGAACCGCTTGGCCGGCTTCCCGATTCGTTCTCTCACCGGTGCCAACCTGACGCTCAAGGACGTCGCCCGGATCGAGCATCAGCCCGGCATCCTGGAACTGCATCGCGAAGACTTGCGCCAACTGACGGCGGTGTCATCGCGGTTCGCGGGTGTGGATATGGGGCACGGCATCGCCGCGATCAAAAGCAAGCTGGCGCAAACCCTGAAGTTGCCGCCGGGGACGACCATCGAATACGGCGGGCTGTATCAGCAACAGCAGGAGTCCTTCCGCAATCTGGCGATGGTGCTGGCGATGGCGTTCCTGCTCGTGTACGTGATCCTGGTCCTGGAATTTCAGACGCTGCTGGAGCCTTTGGCCATCTGGTTGGGAGCCTTGCTGGCGTTGTCTGGCGTCGTCGCGGCCTTGTGGCTGACCGGCACCACATTGAACATCGTGTCGTTCTTGGGAGCGATCATCGGCATGGGTGTCGTCCACAAGAATGGCATTCTGATGTTTGATTATGTCGAGCATCTGCGCAACCGCGGTTTACCACTCGTGGAAGCGATGGTGCAGTCCGGCCGGCGACGACTGCGTCCGGTGCTGATGACCTCATTGACGGCGTTCCTGGGTCTCTTGCCATTGGCCTACGGCGTGGGTGCGAGTGCCGACATGCTGCGGCCGATGGCCATCGCCGTGATCGGGGCGCTGTTCATGTCGCTGATTTTGTCGCTGGTGGCGACGCCTGTGTTCTATTACCTGATGGTGCGCGTCTTGCGACTCGACGCGGGGCCTCGCGTTTCGATTCCGCAGTCCGCACCGCCGCAAGGACAACCGTGATGAAATCCTCAAACGCCATCCACACTAACCCGACGCGCCAGCGAGGCTCGGCGTCGCTGTCGGTCTCGGTCCCTCGCTTGCGCGTCGGGCTAGTCTCAAATCTGACCACACGAACAATCGCGACGCTGCTGTTGTTTGGTCTGTCGGCCGCAGGCTGCGGGGGAGCGCCTCCCGCTGCGGAAGAAGAGCACAGTAATCTGCCCACCGATCCGATTCCTGTGGAGGCCGTCAAAATCGAGGCTGGGGCGTTGCGTCCGCGCCTCGATCTGGTGGGATCGTTGGTGGCCGCGCCCGAACGAATCGCGGTGATCTCGCCGCAGTTGGGCGGCTGGGTCGAGAAGGTTCACGTCGTCGATGGTCAAACCGTTCGTGCGGGAGATGTCGTGGTCACGCTCGATTCACGTATCGCGCAGGTCGATCTCAAACGAGCGCGCGCGTCGGTGGCGGAGAAGCAGGCGGTGTTAGCGCGGCTCAAGCAAGGTTTCCTCCCGCAAGAATTGGAAGGCGCTCGTCAAGACCGCGACAAGGCGCGAGCCACAATGGAAGGGCTGCGCGGAGAATTGGAAGCTCTCCAGAAACTCTTGGCACGGAATGACATTTCCAAAGTGCAACTCGAAACGAAGACCAAAGCCTTCCAATCCGCTGAAGCCGCGTTGGCCTCCGCCGCCGCACACCTCAAACTGCTGGAAGAAGGAACTCGGCCGGAGATGATCGCCGAATCCCAAGCTCAACTCGATACCATGCAGGCAAATTTGGAACATGCCCAACTGGGGTTGGAATTCTGTTCGATCACCAGCCCGATCGACGGCATCGTAGTTCGTCTTTTGGCGCGGCAGGGCCAGTTCTTCAACCAAGCCAGTCCGCTGGCGACGGTCACCGATCTGTCGGAAGTCTTCGTCCACCTGCGAATCCCCGGAGCCGAATTCGCCAATGTCCAGGACGGCACGGTGGTCGAAGTCGCCGTCACATCGCTCCCCGGAAAAACATTCCCCGGCAAGATCGTCCGCATCAACGGTGAAGCCGACCCGCTGACCGGCAACATCGACGCCTTCGCCGCCGTCATCAACGAAAAAACACTGCTGCGTCCTGGCCTCGGCTGCCGCGTCCGCGTCTCGCTCCCCGAAATCCCCGATGCGTTATCCGTCCCGTCGTCCGCCGTGGCCGATCACGCCGGCAAGGCCATCATCACCGTCGTCCGCGACGAAAAAGCGTTTGAAGTAGAAGTCGAGTTGGGCGCGCACGCTGCCGACAAAGTGCAAGTCATCAAAGGCTTGTCTCCCGGCGACACCGTCATCACCGCCGGCGGCTACGGCCTCCCCGAAGGCTGCCCCGTCCGCATCGTGCCGGACCTGGCGACGGCAAAGACGGCGGGATTGTGAGCAGCGTTGACCACGACGACGATGCGAGCGGATGGTGGCAATCAAGTCCGCGCTCAATCGTGCCGAGATGCTGGAGGCAAGATCAATGACCAAACTGATGTGGCTGTTTGCGGCGGGCGGGTTGGGAGCCTTGGCACGGTATGGGCTGGGCGGACTTATCCAACGCTGGTGTGGCAGCGAGTTACCCCTTGGCACGTTCGTCGTGAATCTGCTGGGCTGTCTGCTGTTCGGCTTCGTGTGGACGTTGGCGGACGAGCGTCTCATCATCAGCGGTGAGACGCGATTCATCATTCTCACTGGCTTCATGGGAGCCTTCACGACCTTCTCGACATTCGCCTTTGAAACGAGCGGTCTGCTGCGCGACGCGGAATGGTGGTATGCCGCTGGCAACGTGCTGGGGCACAATGTCCTGGGCGTGGCCGGTGTGATCGGCGGCATGGCCCTCGGCAAACTTCTCTAGGACTCGACTCAGGAGACACAGCGATGCACCTGCCCGAAGAAGCGGAACTGTTGCGGATTTTCGTCGGCGAGAGCGACAAGCGACATGGCCGACCGTTGTATGAAGTGATCGTTGAAGAAGCGCGTCGGAGAGGACTCGCGGGAGCGACCGTGCTGCGAGCCACGGTCGGCTTCGGCGCTCACAGCCGGATTCACACGGCCAAAGTGCTGCGCCTTTCGGAAGACCTGCCGATGGTGATTGAGATCGTGGACAAACCCGAACGGATTGCCGAGTTCCTGCCCGACCTCGACCAACTCATGGACGAAGGGCTGGTCACGCTGGAGAAAGTCCGCGTCATTATCTACCGCCACAGCGAGGTGAAGAAGAACGCCAACTCTACGTAGCATTCCGGACCTACCGGAGAAATGGTCCACGAGAATGAGGGATGAGTTGAAACCGCCCTAGGATGACAGCAAAGCAGCAATTCTCCCCGCCCCATTGAGTCGTGCCGTGAATCCTCGCCGGGGCGGGCCTGCCGCGACTGGCGGGGTGTGATGGTTCCACTGGCGGACGGATCGGGGGTTTTGGCCCGAAGCACCCGGAGTGTCCTGGGGTGCTCACCACAAGCACGGGGGACGAGTATTCGCTAACAAACTCCGGGGACGTGTGGTGACCAGTGGAAGGAGCGGTTCTTTCACCGGCTCCACACAACCGATCGTCGGTCATTCGACAGGACTTTGAGCGTAG
>JAYVSP010000367.1:0-4627 GCA_043775215.1 Planctomyces sp.
GTCAGGGACCGTCAGGGAGCGGTCATAAGTCCTTGTCCGTCACACTCCCTGACGGTCGCGGCTCGAAAGATTCACAGGCTCGGAGAGGCCGTGAAGAAATCGTAGAACAGGCGGTCCGCCTGTTTGTTTTCAGAGAGCAAAGGGCAGGCGAGCCACCCGTCTCCTGCGAAGAAATCGTTGGTTCGGCGCGGGTCTCCCGACCCCGCCGCCTGTTTGTTCTCCTGCGAAGAAATCGAAAGCGATTAATCGATGACTGCAATCAGTTCGGAATATCGTGACTCTCAGAATGAGATCCTCGCACGCGAGCAGAGTTTTTTCGACATTGAGGCCGATGGCATCGTTCTCGAAAGCCTCCGCATTCCGCAGGATCAGATTGAACGCTATCGGAATGCTCGGCCGAGTCCTTGGAACCTTTCCAAGGACGCACTATTTGCACACCTGGGGCGGCTCGACGGCCTGCATGTTCTGGATTACGGCTGTGGTCATGGCGAGAACGCTTGTCTGCTCGCTGCCTGCGGGGCGCGGGTCAGCGCGTTCGATCTGTCTCCGGTGGCGATTGCCAAGGCTCAACAACGTGCCCAGCTCCACGGACTGGCCGATCGCATTCAGTTTCAGGTCTACCGAGCAGG
The DNA here is from genome assembly GCA_043775215.1 of Planctomyces sp. GTDB lineage: Bacteria > Planctomycetota > Planctomycetia > Planctomycetales > Planctomycetaceae > SXKJ01. Next base: position 630 of record JAYVSP010000367.1, read on the forward strand.
CGAGACGGAGTACCCGTCAGCCCATTTCGACATCGTGATCGGCTATGCGGTTTTGCATCATCTCCACACCATTTTAGAGACCGTCTATGCAGAGATTGATCGACTCCTCAAACCGACGGGCCAAACTTGTTTCATCGAGCCTATGGCCAATAGTCCGCTGCTGCGCACGATGCGTCGCTGGACACCGGTGAAAGTCGATGCCACTCCGGATGAGAGACAACTGGTCGACGCAGACTTCGAGCCGCTGCGGCAGTACTTCTCCAAGATTCAGGCGAATCACTTCTATTGCCTGGAGCGAATGCACCGAGTGCTTGGTCCATCTGTGAGAGGCCCCTTGCGCTGGCTGGACTATCACACGCAACGCTTCTTACCGTTCTTGCGCCGTTACTATGGATGCGTCCTGCTGACCGCCTCTCGCTGAGAAGGGCGGCGGAATAGCGATTGATGAACAATCCTTGCTCATCAATCGCTATTCCCCATTCCGCGAAAGCCAACCGTTGTTGAGGCAGCGCGTCGGGTTCGTGTCGCTGGTTTGCACCCCGCCTGCGAAGCCTCTACCTTCTCGCCGTGGCCTGCGATCATGTCCTCCCAGCCACCGGGAATTCCGATGATCCTCTCCGGCAATGAGATCAAAGCGCAGCTCGGTCAAAATGTTGTCATTGAGCCGTTCGACGAGAACCAGCTCAATGCGAACAGCTATAACTTGCGCTTGCACAACGAGCTGTTGGTTTACGAGGAAATCGTGCTCGACATGCGGCGGCCGAACCGCTTTCGCCGTTATACGATTCCGCCTGAAGGGTTCGTGCTGAACCCCAATCAGCTTTACCTCGGCCGCACGGTCGAACGGACCGAGACGCACAACTTGGTGCCAATGTTGGAAGGTCGCTCGTCCATTGGACGTCTGGGCTTATTCGTGCATGTGACGGCCGGATTTGGTGACGTCGGGTTCTGTGGATTTTGGACGTTGGAGATGTACGCGATCCAGCCGGTGCGGATCTATCCGGGCGTGTCGATCTGCCAAATTTTTTACCATCAGATTCACGGCGAAATCACCGAGTACCACAGCGACAAATATCAAAACAACCACGACATCCAGCCGAGCATGCTCTTCAAGGAATGGGAGGCTCAGCGCGATCCGCAGAGGCGGCTGGCATTTGGCGAAGGCGCGGCGGAGTGAAGTTGAGCCATCGTAGGTCGGCAGTGTCCTACATTGCGGCATTGCCGCGTAAGGGTTTGGTCGCATGAGTTCGTCGGCAAGGAGTGCCCGTCCCACTTGGCATCTCGACAAGGTCGTCTCTGGCGGACAGACCGGCGTTGATCGCGCGGCATTGGATGTCGCGCTGGAACTGCAAATTCCCTGTGGCGGCTGGTGTCCACTCGGTCGTCGCGCCGAGGATGGCGCGATTCCCGAACAGTATCCGTTGCAAGAAGCTCCAACGGCGAATTACGCGGATCGGACGGCGTTGAACGTTCGTGACTCGGATGGCACGCTGATTTTGGCCCGCAGCCCGTTGCGTGGCGGCACGGCGTTGACCAAAACCTTTGCCGACCGTTACGGCCGCCCCTGCCTGGTGGTCGATCCACATGTGATCACGTCGTTGCGGATCGCTCGCGAATGGCTGTCGGCAAACGGCGTGCGAGTACTCAACGTTGCCGGACCGCGAGAAAGTCCGCGACAAGATGTGAGCACGACGGCGGCCGGTTTTCTCCGAAGCCTGTTCGCTCGCTCGGTGACACGGCCGACGCAGCTCACCTCTCGCTGAGGAAACTGGCCACGGCGTCGATCATCGATTCAAAGGTGTCGAGTTCATCATCCAGCCGAGTCAATTCAAACACCTTTTGACCGGTCTCGCTGAGGTTGCAGATTTTCAGATTGCCACCGTGCTGGCGCAGTTCATCGCGCAGGTCGAGCAGCGCGGTCAAGCCGGCGCTGTCGAGCGTTTCGGTCCGGTTCATCTGAGCGACGACGCTGACCGTCCCGTTGGCGACCGGCGTTTCCAAAGCATGCATCAGGTCGCGTGCTGACTCTTCATTGAGTTCCTCGGGCGTGTGAGCCACGAGAACTCGGCCAAACGTTTCAGTGGTGATGGTCATGGGGTTTTTCCGGAGGTGAGGAGGTGAGGAGGTAGGGAGGTGACGAGCCTAACCTCCGCCACTCCTCTCCTCGTCCACTCCTCCCCTCCAATGAGCAGTCTCGGTCATCGCGGCGATCTCTGGCCGGATGGGGTCATGGCATTCGGTGCGGTTGCGACCGTTGGCTTTGGCTCGGTACAGGGCTTTGTCAGCGAGGCGAACCAGTCGTGTGGCGTTCGTCGCGGGCTTGCCGAGTTCTGCGACTCCGAAACTTGCCGTCACCGGCAACTGATTGCCGGCATAAACGACCGGGTGGGCTTCCAGCGATGAGCGCAGCATTTCCGCCAATTCAAACCCACGTTTGAGGTTCTCGTTGGGCAGAGTACAGATGAATTCTTCGCCACCGTACCGAGCCAAGATCGCGTGCTCAGGCATGATGGTGCGCCACCAGTTGGCGATGTCTTGCAGCACTTTGTCGCCCGCTTGATGGCCGTAATCGTCGTTCACGCTTTTGAAATGGTCGACATCACACATGACGACCGTCAATGGTCGGTGATTGGTTCGAGCGTCGTCGATCAAGCGTTCGAGTTCGTTGTGAAAAGCGGCGTGATTCAGCAGTCGGGTCAGGCTGTCGCGTCGCGCCATTTCCTCAATGTGCCTGAAAAGTTGAGCATTCTTCACACCCAGCGCACAGTGGCTGGCGAGGATAAACAACATGCGGACGAATGTAGAACTTTCACTTTCAACATCGTCGACCTCCAACAAGCCCACCAATTCGTTGCCGATTAGCAGCGGAGCCACAGCGGCCGGCATCGGCGTTTCGGCGGGGATGTGCGGCGTGGCCGGCAGCATCTTGCCGCTAACGAGATCACGCCGCGTCAAGATACGGCGATTGGCGATGACCCAATCAAACGCCACAGTGGAGAACGCCACAGTGGAGAACGCCACAGTGGAATCTGAAACCAAACCGCTTTCATCGCGCGTCATGGAGAACTCGACGGATGAGCGGCCGGACATGGCCTTTTCCAGTCGGTTGCTTCGGGCATTCCATAGATAGAGTTGCGCATGGCCGCAGTGCAGCACCTCTTTCGCTGTGTCCTGAATCGTGGTCACCAGCGACCGCAGGTCGAGTTGAGACGAGAGACGCTGGCCGATCTGTTGCATCGACAGCAACAATATGGCGAAGTCGAAGAATTCGTGATCGGCCCGTAGAGCATCGGCGCTGCCAATGCTGTCCGTCAACAATTGTTCGGCCGAGACGCGCACATTCGAGATGGCCAGGGGCGACGACAACGCCATCTCCGGAATCTTTCCGGACGTTGATTCACGATCATATTCGTAGAGTTTGCGAGCTAGTTCGGTCTGCTGCGACTCCAGGTTCGCAATCTGGCGTTGGCGGCGGCGGCTGGCTGCGCAGATCAACCAGCTCAACGTGGCCAAGGTACACGTGCCAATCGCACTGGCGATGATCGTGATCGAAATGGAAACGTCCGAGCCGAAAAACCAACAGGCGCCGGTCCCCAATAACGCCGCAATGCCACACAACAACGCGGTCGACCGCGGTTCGCCGCGCAACGCGACCAAAGCCATCAGCACCGCGAGTGCCAAGAAGGTGCTCAATCCCGCCACCCACGGATGGAGTGATGACAATTGCGACATCAACACCGTGATCACACCCAGCGACAGCAGGTCTGGCGAAGTCGGGTTGTCACGCGGTTGATCGGACATCAGATATCGCACATCTTGGGGTTTGGACCTATTGATGCTCGAAACAAATTCACCGGAACGCCTAGCGTCCGGTTCTCACAAATCTTGGGAAACCGGACGCTAAGTAGACCCGCAGAAAACTATGTAGCCACGTTCGCCAGAACGTGGGTTTTTCGGCCATTTGCCCACGCTCTGGCGAGCGTGGCTACCCAGAGATC
>JAYVSP010000368.1:0-3579 GCA_043775215.1 Planctomyces sp.
GATCTCTGGGTAGCCACGCTCGCCAGAGCGTGGGCAAATGGCCGAAAAACCCACGTTCTGGCGAACGTGGCTACATAGTTTTCTGCGGGTCTACTTAGATGCACATTCAAGATGGCGTACTGAGTCCAGAGGTCTGCGTGGCGACGGCTGCAATTTCGCTGGGCGCGGTGGGGTTCAGTCTGCGTCGGCTGAAACAATCGGCTGGCGATCGGACGATTCCGCTGACCGGCATGATGGCCGCGTTGGTGTTCGCCGGACAGATGGTCAACTTTCCGATTGGTGCTCCGGTGTCGGGGCATCTGTTGGGAGGTGTGCTGACGGCCGTGGTCGTTGGGCCATGGGCGGGTTGTGTCGCGATGACGATGGTGCTGTTCGTGCAATGGGCGTTGTTTTCGGACGGCGGGTTGCTCGCCTTCGGAGCGAACGTGCTGCACATGGCAGTCATCGGAGCGTGGGGCGGACACGCGGTCCGCATGTTGGTTCAGCGGTTGGCTGGGGGCGGACGCAAGGGAGTTGTTGTCGGCTCGGTCGTGGCGGCATGGTGCAGTGTGATGGCGGCGGCGGCTCTGTTCTGTCTGGAGTTTCGATTGTCGTGTCCAGAGGGAGTGATCGACTTCTCCAAAGTTTTCGCGTGGATGGTCAGCTTTCATTCATTGATCGGCGTGGGTGAGGCGTTGATCACCGGCGTTGCGGTCAGTTTTGTGATGACTCAACGTCCGGAGTTGATTGAGGTGATGGGCACTCTTGCCCATACTCACGAAGCGAAGGGCAAGAGTACCCATCCTTCGATTGTGGCGTCGATCACACGCACGTTAGCGGCGGGTCTAATCTTCGCCCTCGCCATTGCTGCTTTTCTGGCCCCATTCGCATCGCAGTACGACGACGGTCTAGAGGCCGTGCTCAGGCAGCTCAACCTCACTGAGTTCAATCTCACGGCCCGCGTACCGGGACTCTTCGCCGACTACGATCAAGTCCCAGTGCCGGTCGCCGGTTGGCCGGCGCTCGCGGTATCGATTGCCGGAGCGGGAGGAACATTGGCGGTGTTTTGTCTGGCATTGCTGTTGGGAAAATCGTTGCCGAGCAGCGCGCCGGCCATGAGCCGCGAGGCCACTGGTGAGTGACTATCTCGACCGCTTCGGCCGGGGCCAGTCGATGTGTCATCGCTGGCCGCCGCTGGTAAAGCTCGCCGCCGCAATGGGGATGATCCTCGCGGCGACCTGTGTGCCGATCGCGCGCGGCCCGCTGTTAGGCATCGTCGGTTGTATGATCTTCTTGGCTCATAGCGTCGCGAGAATTCCGCTGGCTTATGTCGCTCGGCGACTCTTGTTTTTCTGGCCGCCGCTGTGGTTGATGGCATTGAGCTTGCCGCTGTCGCAAGGGGGCCAAGCCGGCTGGTTGATGTCGGTGACGATCGTTTGCCGCGGCACGTTGTCATTCACCGCCGCGTTGTGGCTGGTCAACGTGATGCCGTTTGACCAATTGCTGGTGACGCTACGACGGCTGCGTCTGCCGGAGATTCTGTTGGCGATCTTGGCCTTGATGTACCGCTTTCTGTTCGTGCTGTGGGATGAGTTGGACCGCATGCGAACCGCTCGGCAAGCTCGTTCATTTCGTCCGTTGAGTTTGTGGAAGCAGTGGCGGTTGCCGGCTCAGATGCTGGGACGCTTGCTGATCCGCGCACTCGATCGCGCCGAGCGAGTTCACGGAGCGATGCTGGCCCGCGGCTGGTATGGCCGCATGCACTGGATTGAGCAACGTCAGGAGGACCGGCCGTGACCGAATCCTCTTCGGCAACATCGTCCTTGGCGGTACTACCCGCCGTTCGCGTCGAGCGACTTTCGTTCTGCTATGCCGGCAGTTCGCGGGTACTGGACGACGTCAGCTTCACGATCGCACCCGGCGAGATCATCGGCTTGGTTGGTCCGAGTGGAGCGGGCAAATCCACGTTGTTGCAACACCTCAATGGACTGCTGCCGACGAAGTTGCCTGAGACCGAGACTGTACTGTGGATCGACGGCATTCCCGTCGCACGGCCAACGGTGGCCGAGGTGCGTCGCCGAGTCGGCTTCTTGTTTCAAGACCCGGACGACCAGCTCTTCTGTCCGACGGTGCTTGAGGACGTCGCATTCGGTCCGCTCAACTTAGATCTGCCCGACGATGTAGTGCGGCAGCGGGTGCGTGACAGCTTGTCCGCCGTTGGCCTGTCCGGCTACGAGCCGCGCAGCACGATGCGACTGAGCCTGGGCGAACGCAAACGAGTCTGCTTGGCCGGCATCTTCGCGTGCCAGCCGAGTATCCTGGCCTTGGACGAACCCTTCAGCAGCCTCGATCCGCGCGCGCGGCGCACGCTGATTGCGATCCTGAAGCAATTTCGCGGGAGCCAACTCATTGCGACGCACGACCTCGACGTCGTAGTCGACCTCTGTCATCGGGTGCTGTTGCTGGACGGCGGCCAGCTCCGAGCATCCGGTCCGACTCACGACATCCTCGGCAACGCCGCGCTGATGGAACGACACGGCCTGGAAGTTCCGTGGCGATTGCTTCAAACAGCGCGCGATCGCGAATGACGGATAGTCCTGCACGATCGATGGGACAGATGGCAATGCGAGTCGCGGAACGACTCGCCTACGGACTCATGACGACTCAAAATTCCTTCAACCGCAAATTCCGCGCGGGAATTAAAAAACACACGACAAATCATCGAACAAGCTTTGTATGATTCGGGTGGCAGGTTTCTCAGCGATGCAGACCGTTGCTTGGAGGGGTTGCCATGAGACGCGCGGACTTCGGTTTTTGGGATCCCTGGAAACAACACTGGTTGTTCTTGATGTGGTTGTTCGTGCTCAGCCCGCTAACGGGTTTTGTGATCTCCGATGACCACAGCGTTTTGTTCGGAGCCGCGATTGCCGTGTTGGCCTCCGGATGGCTGCTATGGTCTGCCTGGGAACGTCGCCCTCGTGATCGCAGTCTGACACACACGCATCGCCACTTTGGCCATTGATCGAGGAGACAGAATCAAGAGGAAAGCAAAAATGATTCGAGGGGCTCGGTCGCGGTATGTGCCACCTCCGGACCCTTCACAGGCTTGTGAAAGGAAATCATCATGACGGTGCCGATCGAGATCACTTTCCGAGATATTGACGCTCGCCAAGACGTCGATGAATTGATTCACGCGGAAATCGCCAAGCTCGACCAATTCTTTGATCACATTCAAAGCTGTCGAGTCGTCGTTGAGGTGCCGCATCGACATCATCGAACCGGGAATTCCTACGCGGTGCATCTGCAACTCGGCGTGCCGCAACGCGAATTGGTCGTCAATCACGAACCGTCCGGTTTGCAGAATAAAGAGAATCTCGCCACCGCGATTCGCGAGGCGTTCCGCACGCTTCGCCGACAATTGCAAGATTATGTCCGAATGTTGCGCGGCGAGGTGAAACACCATGCCACGCCGCAACTGGCGCTGGAAACCTAAGTTTTGTCCTAAATGACCGTGCGTGATTCGTGTCGATTCTCAATGTTTGATTCACCATCAGCCGGAACGCGTTAGCGTCCGGTTTTCGCCGATCCGAACCGGATGCT
>JAYVSP010000369.1:0-4643 GCA_043775215.1 Planctomyces sp.
TCCGTGTGGCCTTCTGATCCGTGTGGGTCGGCGTTCTTTGAGATCGGTCAAGCCCTGGCAACTCAGTCCCACACGGATCAGAAGGCCACACGGATGGGATCAACTCAAATCCCGAAACTTTCGAGCCATTTCAGTAACGCCTACCGTCGGTTCGCTGTTTTTTCATAGTTCGGCGTGCCGCGTATTTTCTGCGACCATCGAAAAACACCTGGATTTCCCGGCCTTTCAATGAACTCGCTTGCGCTTCGGGCTTGTATTGGTACGTTTTCATCTGCCGATCGGCTTATATCAGTCGCCAGCGTCGACGGCATAGCCATTCCGCGGACAACAAGACAGCGAACAACAGCAGCAGTTCCCAGCGAGTCCACAAGGGAATGACGGTCGCGGCGGCAAGCGGTACGGGTTGTCCCGGCGGCAGTTCGTCGGGGAGCCGGTCTGCCTCGTGCAGCGCGAAGTAGCGGCCGTGCGTCGCGCGGGTGGCGGCGGTGAGGTCGGCTTTGTCCAAGCGGCGGCGGAGCAACTCGCGTTGCGGAGCCTCAATGACGAAATCCGCCGACGGCGGCGAGCCAGGAAACGACGGCTCCCTCAGCCAGGCGTGATAGCGTCCGTCGCGCAGGCCGCGCAGCTCGCCGGCGAAGACGTTCTGCGAGTTCGCGACACGCGACAATTCGAGCGTGCGGCGCGGCTCGTCACTCCGTTCGATGACGACCGTCGCGCTGCCGTTCGCGGGGAGTTGCCGTTCGTCGAAGAACTGCGCCCGAAAACGAACCGGCTCGCCCCCTTGATACACCTGCCGTTCCGATGTGAACTCGACGCCGCGCGCTCCCGACAAACTCTGCGTGCGGCTGAGATACCGCAGCGCCTGCACCCAATACCGCGAATACAGCCGCTCGCCGCCGCGGAACCGCCAGCGCCAGAGTTCATCCGTTGCGTGAAACAAAACTTTACCGGCCCCGAACCGCTGCATGACGATCACCGGCAAGTGCTGTTTCTCGCCGCGGCGTTGCGGATGCTCGACCAAGACCGTCGCACCCGCTTTCAAACGCGGAGTCTCACACAACCAGTACAGCCCCGGCAGCGTGTGCCACACATCGCGCGATGACCCATCCAATTGCAGATGCCGAAACAACGGAGTGCTCTGCTGCCCGGCAACGGTCCATTGCGGACGAAACGGTTCGCTGAGACTGGCATCGGGCGGCGGCACTTTCGCGCCGTCGAGTTCCACCGGGAACAGCGTCTCCAGCGACGAGCCGCGATACTCCAGCGGCATGTGTTGCGGGCCAGCCATGATCAGCAAGCCGCCGCCGTCGCGCACGAACTCACGCACGTTGTCGAGTACGCCGGGAGTCAACGCTCCGGGGTTGAGGTCGCCCAGCAGCAGGACGTCGTACGCCGCCAGGGCCTCGCGAGTCAGCGGGAAGCGGCCTTGCAAGGGCTTTGCAGTTTCATCCTGCAACGCGAATTCGAGATCGGCTTCTTGCAGCAGCGTGTGCAGTTCAATCGTCGGTTCGCGTTCGAGCGTGTTTTTCAGCTCGCGGAATTCCCATCTCGGCAGCGCGTCGGCCAAGAGGATTTTCAGTTTGCCTTCGCGCACTTGAACCGATTGCGTCAGCCGATTGTTGTCGCGGTCGACATCACCGGGCGGAGGAATGACGACCACTTCAAACTCGCGGTCACCCGGTTGAGTCGGCGTGTAGAGCAAGTCAATCGGCGCCGTTTGTCCGTCGGCGGGCAGCCTGACCGATTGTTTGGCGAGCGGTCGATCGGCCCCGCGTTCGCGCAATTCCACGACGGCAGTCTGTCCCTGAAAGCCGAATGATTTCACCTTCGCCGAGAACACGATCGGATCGTTGACGAACGCGACGTCATCGGCAATCAACTCGGCCAATTGCACGTCGCGCGTCTGCTCATCGCTGCCGACACCGATCACGAACAGCGGCACAAGCTGTTCTCGCGCCAGCGGCGCGACCGTGCTGAGCTTGTCAGCATCGCCGCTGCTGGCGATGCCGTCCGTCAGCAAGATAATCGCAGCGGGCGGAGTGCCTCGCGATTGATTCAGGATTTGCCGCACCGCCTCGGCCGGCCGCGTGATGTCTCCCGTCGGCTTGAGGTTTTGCAGTTCCGCCAGCAACACCCGGACTCGCTCGTCTTGAATCAGTTCCGGTCCGAGCGGCACGGGCTCCGCCGAAAATCGCTCGACGCGCACCTTGTGTCGTCGACGCATCTGTCGCAGCCAACGACCGTCGTCCTTTGACAATATCCGCCGCACCAACTCAAACCGTTCCGCATCAGCCGCGGTGCTGGAACCGACGAGGTTCGCCACAAACTGCCGGTCGGCCTCATCGTGGTACGCATCCCGCAAGCCCATGCTGGCCGAGTCGTCAATCAGCACTACGACCAACGGCAGCCCAGTTCGCTCGATCGACACGCTGACTTGCGACAGCAGCAACAGCACCAGAGCCAACGACAGGCAACGCAATCCGATCAAGATGGACCGCTTGGCCCACGATAAAGCCGGCGCATCGCGGCGATACACCTCGATCACAAACAGCAACAGAACCACGAGCAGCAGACACACCACCGACGTCGGCCAATCACTGGGCCACGGCGTCCTCCCGGTGAGACTCCAGCGCGATACCTGACCCGGCTCACGAGCCGGCAGACCAAGATACCATTCGAGCGTGCGTTGAAAACCGTGTGTCACGATACCGGCCATCGTAACTGGCCGTGTCACTCGGATGCGACGGCTGGATCGGGATGTCTTACACAATGCAATGCACGGCCACGCGATTCGCCCACGAGTCATGCAGACTTTTTGAGCGGCTTGCGGACCAGGTAGTAAATGTCGTAGCCGCGCTTCCCGACAAAATTCGGCGGACGGACGTCGACGCCGTCACGAATGATCGGCCTCTCGAACCCTGTGGACTTCAATGTCTGACGAATCTCGCGCTCCGACCACGCGATGTTGACGTAGCTCTCACGCACATGCCGCCACAGGTTCTTCACCGGCACGAACCACTCGCAGCCGATCGTGGTTCGACGGCCATCCGGCTCGGTGTTGCAGCGCATCACCAACCGAAACCGTGGCGACTCGACCCAATGAGTTCCCTGACTCTGCTCGATCTGCGCGGTGGGCGAGTTGACGTCGAACGCAAACCAGCCGCCGGGGCGCAATGCACGCCAAACCGCCGCGAAGACGTTCGGCAAGTCAGCATGGTTCGCCAGATTGTTCAACGCGGAGAACTCGCAGGTCACAAGGTCCACCTCTTCGGGCAGCGTGAAGTGCCGCATGTCGGATCGCAGCACTTTGACCGGCAACTTCTCGTCTTTCGCACGCGACTTGACGAGTCGACAAAACTCGGCCGAGTTGTCCACCGCGAAAACACGCTTTCCCGCCCGGGCAAGTTCGAGTGCTGTGGCACCGCTGCCGCACGCCAGGTCACACACCGTCCGCGCGTGCTCCAGCTTGCCTGCCAACATCTTCTCGCGAGCGTGCTGATTCATGCCGCTCATTCCGGGCAAAACTTCTTCGTAAAACTTCGCCAGCAGCCGATACGGAGGATTGCTCTTTTCTGGCATCACAGATCTCCTGGTGCTGACGCCGGTCTCAGCGGATGTTCGTTCAAGAATTGCCGCACTCGGTCCACGAATTCATCGGGTGCATCCTCGAACACGTAATGCCCGGAGTCCGGAATCACGTGCGACTCGGACTGTGGGAAACGATGCTGAAACTCTTTCAAAAAGTCGAGCGTGAAGCACCAGTCCTTCGCGCCCCACAGCAGCAACATCGGGCGGTCGGCGAACTGCGACAAGCCCTCTTCGATTTCGACGAGCTTCGCGTAACTCGGATGCGACGGCTGAAGTGGAATGTCTTGCACGAAGCGATGCACGGCGACGCGATTCGCCCACGAGTCATACGGCGCGAGCAAACCGCGTCTCGCAGTTGCGGACAAGCGCGTTCGCGACATCGCCATCGTCAACGCCGCGCGGCTGAATCCATTGAAACCGCGAACGGCAATCGCTCCCAAAACCGGAATCCGGCAGATCGCGATCCGCAGTGGAATCCTTTGAGAACGAAACGCTCCCGTGTTGAGCAGCACGAATCGCTGAAACCGCTCCGGTAACTCGACCGCCGCACCCATCCCGATGCAGCCACCCCAGTCGTGCCCGATGAGCGTGACGTTGCGCAGGTCGAGCGTCTCGACGAGCCGCCGCAAGTTGGCGACATGCTGCTCCAGACGATATGGGTAATCCTGCGGCTTGTCCGACATCCCGCAACCGATGTGGTCGATGGCGATGACTCGCCGAACGCTCGATTGATCCGCGACCAGCCGCCGCCAAATGAAGCTCCACGTGGGATTGCCATGCACGCACAACAGAGGCTCCGCATCGCGCGGTCCTTCGTCAATGTAGTGCATCCGTACGCCGCCCAGATCGAGCCAATGAGACTCAAACGGGTATTCGTCAGCAAAGCCATCGCGGGAAAGGAGTTTGCTCATCCGGGGAATGCGTCCCAAATCAGTCACATCGGTTATTGTTGGCCACGACGGATTGAAACAAAAAGAGCACGCGAAGTCGCGTGCTCAGTTGGCCGTTTCGGATTTCGAGTTTCCAGTTAGGATCGGCGCATCAATAAATGTCGT
>JAYVSP010000370.1:0-12664 GCA_043775215.1 Planctomyces sp.
TCTCAGATCAGCTTGATGCTCAACCGGCTCGCCCCAAAACCAATGGGACCGCCGTTTCACTACAGAAAACACACAGTTTGATTCTCAGATAGCCTCTAATCAGCCGCGGCCCCATTGAAGCTTGCCCCGCAATAGGAAGGCAGGCCGTAGGCAGGAGCCCGCTCCGCGGCTAATCAGCCGCGGCCCCATTGAAGCGATGTCCTTGATCACTCCGACAATCGACGTCAGTTGTTCGCTCCGCGGCTAATCAGCCGCGGCCCCATTGAAGCTGCCATCAGTGATTCCATTAGACTCTGTTTCGTACCGCCGCTCCGCGGCTAATCAGCCGCGGCCCCATTGAAGCCGATTTCGCGATGCTGGCCGATCACGCCGTTATGGACGCGCTCCGCGGCTAATCAGCCGCGGCCCCATTGAAGCACCACCTCACCTTCTCCGAAGTGAGCCGCGACGCACTGGCTCCGCTCCGCGGCTAATCAGCCGCGGCCCCATTGAAGCATGAGAGTTCCGATTGACTGTTCGGTGGCAGCGGCATCGCTCCGCGGCTAATCAGCCGCGGCCCCATTGAAGCGGGACGTCGCCAAATTCATCCGCCGGGCTCCTTGACCTGCGCTCCGCGGCTAATCAGCCGCGGCCCCATTGAAGCAGTCAATGTCGCGGCGGCCGGAGCCGTTCGTTCTTCGCTCCGCGGCTAATCAGCCGCGGCCCCATTGAAGCCCCACCTCCAGAAGTGTTAGCGGAATTGAAATCGGATCGCTCCGCGGCTAATCAGCCGCGGCCCCATTGAAGCCGGTTGGAATCGCCTTGAGTGCGCCGATTCGATGGCCGCTCCGCGGCTAATCAGCCGCGGCCCCATTGAAGCTCTCCCCGGCCGGTATCACCGGCCAATCGTGTTCGTCCGCTCCACGGCTAATCAGCCGCGGCCCCATTGAAGCTTGCCAACCGCGATCCCACTCGCCCCAGACCGACGTGCGCTCCGCGGCTAATCAGCCGCGGCCCCATTGAAGCGATGTTCGAGAACGTGGCACGAGACAACTCACCGATCGCTCCGCGGCTAATCAGCCGCGGCCCCATTGAAGCGTGGAGCCTGACGCTTGGGGCGTGAATTATTTCGACCGCTCCGCGGCTAATCAGCCGCGGCCCCATTGAAGCTCGATTCTTCCTGTCGTAATGTAAATGAAACGCACTGCGCTCCGCGGCTAATCAGCCGCGGCCCCATTGAAGCACACACCACGGAGCCGAGTAGAGGTAGACGACTGGACGCCGCTCCGCGGCTAATCAGCCGCGGCCCCATTGAAGCAAGATTCATCTGACGCTTACATTCAAACTCAGGTTGCGCTCCGCGGCTAATCAGCCGCGGCCCCATTGAAGCCGTGTAACCGCGATGTTCATTAACTCCGATTGGCTTGCGCTCCGCGGCTAATCAGCCGCGGCCCCATTGAAGCAACACTGAGGCGAATCTCCTCAAGAGTGACTCCGTCCGCTCCGCGGCTAATCAGCCGCGGCCCCATTGAAGCCTGTAATTGGCGACCGCGTTTTCACAGAAGTCCCTGATAGCGCTCCGCGGCTAATCAGCCGCGGCCCCATTGAAGCAGGCACGACGTATGCCAACTCGGCTTGGACATGCAACGCTCCGCGGCTAATCAGCCGCGGCCCCATTGAAGCCTCGTCTTTGGATGTCGCCTTAGGCCGTGAAGGCGGCCGCTCCGCGGCTAATCAGCCGCGGCCCCATTGAAGCGGGAATTCCGAGAGAACGAGATGCCTCACGAACCGACGCTCCGCGGCTAATCAGCCGCGGCCCCATTGAAGCTTGGCCCAACTTCAATGAATCACTGCCAGCTTCCTTGCGCTCCGCGGCTAATCAGCCGCGGCCCCATTGAAGCACGGAAAGCCGCCCACGCTGTACGCGAAGTATCTCAGGCACCGCTCCGCGGCCCCATTGAAGCCCCATTACTGGGGGACGCCCCGTGTTGTGAGTTTAGCACCGCTCCGCGGCTGATCAGCCGCGGCCCCATTGAAGCCAGTTCGTCGTACGTCTGCTCGATGGCCGTGTGCGGCTCCGCTCCGCGGCCCCATTGAAGCTTACTACTCAAGCGGCCGTGGTGCGAAGGGGCTTATGCGCTCCGCGGCTGATCAGCCGCGGCCCCATTGAAGCGTGGCTATTATTGAGGGCTCATTTCCTCCTAAATAGCCGTGCGTGATTCGTGTCGATAGTTTTTGCGTGTTTTCTTGGGGCGATCCGGTTTGGCGAGAACCTTGAGTGGTTGCCGCCGTGTTTGGCGATTGCGGCGGTTCAGGTAGTCGCGGACGTTGCGCAGGAGTTCGGCCATCGAGCGGCAGCGGTGGTTGCGAGTCACGTTGGCGTGCAGGTCCAGCCAGATGCGTTCGATGGCGTTGTGTTGCGGACAGTACGGCGGCAGGAAGTGCAGTTGGAAGCGGCGGCCCACTTTGGTCTCCAGGCTCGACAGCACCTCGGTGGCGGAATGAATGCTGTAGTTATCCAAGATGAGGTGAATCTTCTTCGCCTGCGGATACTCCTCGTGCAGCTTCCACAACAACAGCAGGAACAGGATCGCGGACTTGCGAGTGCCCAAGACCCAGGTGACGCGGCCCGTGCGAAAGTTCGCCGCACCGGCCAGGTAACGCTTCTCGTTTCGCCCTGGCGTGAGCACCGTTTTTTGAGTTCCGCGATTCATCCAATCCAAGCACAATCGCAGTTGATTGGCGCGCAGCGTGGCACAGCTCGTGCGTTCAGCAAATAAACAGAGCTGTTGTTTCTTGATACGGTTTTCCATTTCTCCACGAGCGCAATACTTCCCTTCATAGAGCGTGCGTGCGTCGAACTCAGAAACGGGAAGATTCGTGACGACGAACCGCGGGTTGGCCCCCTTCGCCAGATGCTCCGCCTTGGCGACCACGCGCCGCAAACGGCTCCAGCTTTTTTTCGTGCGCCACTCGAAGTCGTAGAACACGCGCGACGCTTGGCCGGTTTGTTCGAAGGCCACTTTGGCTTCTTGCTGTTGTTTGCCGATGACCTTCAAGAGCCGCTGATTCTTCGGCAATCCGAACAAATACGAGACCTCGTTCGCTTCGCACCAAGCCATGAGTCCTTAACCTTCGTCCGGAAAACTACCGGCGGGCCGCCCGATGGCTATGAGTCGTCGGCCAGAAGATGACAATTCTGCTAACTTTCTTGATCAACGCACCTCCCCCAGTCTCCGGCCAAATTTGCTCGATTTGACAAAATGCGTTGTCTTTTCGAGATTTGCGATTCCACTAGGCCGGGGGTTTTGGTGGAGGAAACGGCTATTGACCGATTCCGAAGAATGCAGAACAATCCCCCGTTGTGTTAAAGCTGGTAAACCTCGCTCAATGCGAACAACCTACCCAGCCGATAAAACTGTTAAGATTGTAAAACACATCACTTCGTCATCCGCGACTAGCGGAGCACTGAGCCAGACCAGGAAGTCACACCGTTCGAGTCGGCCACCACGTTTGGAATGCTGATTCGGATTGGCCAGTTCAAAGGATGGATGCCCGCGATGAAGACCGTATTTACGACTGGTGAAGCTGCCAAGATTTGCAAGGTGAGTCAGCAGACGATCATTCGCTGCTTTGACTCCGGGCAACTGCGGGGTTTTCGTGTTCCAGGTTCGCGGTTCCGCCGCATTCCGCGCGACATACTCTTTCGATTCATGAAAGAGAACGGGATTCCCACCGACGCCCTCGAAAGCGGTCGCCGCAAAGCGCTGATCGTCGATGACGATGAGGAGCTGGTAGAATTGATCCGCGATGCTCTGGAGGCGGACGGTCGCTTCGAGATTCGCGTCGCCAACAATGGCTTCGACGCCGGTATGATGGTCAAGGAATATCATCCGGACATCATCGTCCTGGACGTGATGCTGCCGGACATCAACGGCAAAGAAGTCTGCCAGCGAGTTCGCAGCGATCCGAACTTGGACGACGTCAAAATCATCTGTATCAGCGGCATGGTCGAGCAGGACAAGATCGAAGACCTGAAAGCATCCGGGGCGAATGAGTTCGTCCAGAAGCCTTTCGAGGTCGACCACCTAGTCGATCGCATCTGCCAGTTGCTGGATGTCGAACCTGTCGCAGCGGCTCGGTAGCGATATCGCCTGACCCTTGCTTGTCTGTTGTATGAACCCGGCTTCAACGGAAGCCGGGTTTCTTTCTTGGAGGACATCGTGTCCGACCCGGCCGACGTCAGTCAGACGGAAGAGTTTCGCACGGCCAAGCTCGCCGCCTTGGCCGAATTCGCCGCCGGTGCGGGGCACGAGATCAACAATCCCGTCGCCACGATTGTGGGACGAGCGGAACTGCTGCTTAAAGACGAAACGAATCCAGAACGCCGACAATCGCTGTTGACCATCGGGGCGCAAGCACTGCGAATCCGAGACATGATCGGCGATTTGATGCTGTTCGCTCGGCCGCCGAAACCGCGGCAGGAATCGCTGGACCTGATCGAGGTCGTCGAGGACGTCTTGCGAAAGCTGTCTGAAATCTTCCGCGCGAAGTCACTGACTATTGAACGACGTGGTCAGTCGCCGGTGCAGATTTGGGCGGACGCCGTCCAACTGCGAGTCGTCGTCAGCAATCTGCTGCAGAATAGCGCGACGGCCTCCACTGTGGGAGGCACGATCGTCGTGGCCTGTGAATCGATGTCGGCACCTGGAATGCCATCGTCAGCGCTGCTGATCGTGGAAGATCACGGGACCGGACTTTCGCAGTTAGACCGCGAGCATCTGTTCGATCCTTTTTATTCAGCGCGGCAAGCGGGACGCGGGCTGGGGTTCGGACTTCCCAAGTGCTGGAGAATCGTCGAACAGCATGGTGGGCAGATTGATGTCACGTCCGTGCCCGACGGCGTCACCCAGTTTCGTGTCATCTGGCCGAGCGAGATTTCTCATCCGTAGGCAATACGCTGAGTCTTGTTCGCGATCAGAGCAGCGTTTCCAGCAGCATGCGCACCTTTCGCATTTCCAGCGGGCGGTTGATTTCCGGATCATATAACTCCGGCAAGAGTTCCACCGACAGCGTGCGATCGAAGTTTTCTTTGCGAAGCTGAGCGATCAGCCGCGTGTAATCGACCTCGCCGAGTCCAACCTGCACTTGCAATTGAGTCGCTGTCGTGTCTCGCAAATGCACGTGGTAAACGTATGGCATGAGCGAGTCGATCCCGCGAGCCGCATGGGGGCCGCAAATGTAGTGACTGGGGTCCAGAGTCAGCCCCAAGCCCTTCACGGATTGACACAATTCCACGGCAGTACGTGGATCTTCAGTCAGTGATCCGATTCGCGTCTTGATGGAGAGTCGGATTGTTTCTTGATTGGCTAGTCGCACGAAGTTTCGGAGACGGTCAATCTCTTCGTTGAATGGTGTCCCGAGTGGCGAAGCAGGGACCGTGATTTGAGCGACTCGCATCAGCTTCGCCAGTTTGCACAAGTCATGCAGAGTTTCGGCGGGCACGTCGTGTTCGAGACAAAAAGCGACGGGCGTGAGACGCGTCACCTCGCGGAACTGCGAGAAAAAGCCTTCGATGTTGCTCGCCACTTCTGTGGGACGCAGATGCTGACTGTTGTCATCGAACCAGAGTTCGACTTTATCAAACTCCAGATCCGTCAAGAGATTGCAGGCTTCGGAAAAACCTTTGTCCGCAAAGCAGCGGGTTGATGCGGCAACGAACATGGTCGTCAGTCCTTTGAGCGGAGACTTGATGAGCCTCCAGTACGCGGCAAAAACTTCAGCCAGACTTCATTTTTTGGCCCGAAACAGCCAGTCGAAGGCAGGCCGGACTCTATCGGGACTTGGAAAGTGCTGCAAGATCGGGGAGTTCCGTGGGCTGAGCTGACTTTGCCGGGTTTTCTGGATCTTCGCATTCCGTCGAGTGTGCCGGCCGATAACTGTTTCAACGAGCAATTCCGCCAGAAAATGAGATACGGAAACCGGTTGGTTTTTGTCAGCGATTCGGGTGGTGAATGGCCGTTTGTCCGTCGAAGCCGAAGTGGCTGGACGCAGGGAGGCGCGATGACTTTCAGACTAGTCCGAAGTGTGATGGTTCTGGGGTTGATTCCCGTGTTGGTCGGTTGCCAAAGCAGCCGGCAAATCGTTCGCGGACAGAATCCGGCAGCATTTGAGTCTCAAGCGAACGCTCCGATGAATGGGCCTCCGCCGGGTCCGATGTACTACGACGGACCGGCGGGATCGGGCTGTGAATCGAGACAATGTCAGCCCGGCCACAATCATCCCAATGGAGCTCAGTGTCCGCAGTGCGCGCCAAAGAATTTCTGGGTCCCGAAACACCATCACACTTACAGCTATAAACAGCCGCAGAACTTATCTTATCCCGCACAGAACCAGCCAGCGGGAGTCGTCGTGTATCCCTATTACACCTGCAAAGGTCCGTCTGACTTCTTCATGAAGTAGCCTCCGCTAATGCCGGTGTGGTGGCACGACCGCAATCGTGGCGACAACGACTCGTTTCGCACCAGCTCGAAGTAGCACTCGGGCACATTCGTTTGCGGTTGTTCCTGTCGTCAGAATGTCGTCGACTAGCAGAATGGTTTTGCCGGCGATCTTGCGGCGGCCGAACCAGACGGCGAAGGCATGCCGTAAGTTTTGCTTCCTTTGAGCGGCGGTCAGATCGGATTGATCTGGCGTGAACCGAACTTTGTGTAGCAAAGTTCGGGCATGCGGAAGGCGAAGGTGCTGGGCCAAGATGCGAGACAGCGTTTCTGCCTGATGGTGCTCTTGCAGGATGCGTCGCGTCCAATAGCGAGGAACCGGCACAACGAAATCGGCTCGCACGGATTCCAACTCCGAACGCTCGGTGAGCCATAGTTGATTGGCTAATGCAGCGCTCAGTGGCTGCATGCGAGGTGACTTGCCTCGGATACAAGCCGCGCGGAGCAGGCCGTCATAGAGTCCCAATCGAATGACTTGATCGAAGCGGAACTCGCGAGGCCGGCAGATCGGGCAGCCATCATCGGTGCGAAGGTGCGGTCCGACCGTCAGGCCGCAACGCCGGCAACGGTTTTCATGGGCCGGCACGACATCCGCCGCGCAGACCTCACAGAGGGTCGGCGTGATGAACTGCCCATGGACTTCTCGCGTTGCCGTATCCACATCGCGATGACAGAGTGAGCAGCAGGGCGGGAACACGAAGCGATAGGCCGCGCGACACAGGTCGCGAAGAGAAGCTCCGAGCGACGCGTTCGGCCCAAGTCGCCTCGTGATCTCGCCGCCGCTGACTGCCATCTTGATCTGTCATTGTTTGGCGTATTGAACGTGATAGCCTTTGACCTTCAGAGGAATGCGGTACAAGCTTTTGTCAACAGTAATGTACAAGACACGGGATTCACTGCCGAAACCGAATTCTACATTGCTGGGCAGTCCGATGGGTGAGTCCGATTTTTGATTTGCCACGCCCGTGGGGATGAATGCCACTTCTTTGCCAGTTGGGTCAACGACCAGAACACCGGGACGCTTGAGGCCGCGAGAGGTGAGGTACACATTTCCGTATTCGTCGACAGTCATTCCGTCGCAGCCAGACTGATCCCCGAAATCGACGATCGTTTTGCGAGGACCGTTGATTGTGCCGTCGCCTGCCAGAGGAAAGGCATAGATTTTCATGGCACCAGGTTTCGGTTTCTCATCCGCCCCGATGCGGTCGGTGCCATTGTCGTGGTCGGCCAGGTACAGCGTTTTTCCGTCGGGACTGATCGCAAGGCCATTGGGCTTACCAACGTCGTGAGTGATTTCTCGAACCGCCCCGTCGCGGTCAATGCAATAGACGGAACGATGTTCGAGTTCGCGCGGCTCGGCCCCGACGTACTTGGGATCAGTGAAGTAGATCCGACCTTGCCGATCGACACAGATGTCGTTCGGAGCATTGAAGCGTTTGCCTTGATAGCGGTCGACGATGACGGTGCGCTGACCGGTTTTCAGATCCCAGCGTGAGACGCATCGGCCGCCGAGGTCCGCTCCCTCGGCAGCAAGAAGATGTCCCTCCGAGTCGCAGATCAATCCATTGGACTTGTGGCTGTCTTCGGCGAAGACGGTGGTCTTCTTTGTCGTCGGGTCGAACTTCAGGATCATCCCTTTGTCAGTTCCGAATGGGATGTCGGAAAAATAGATCGACCCATCCGGCGCGACGGCCGGCCCCTCAGTCAGTCCCCCTTCGATCGTGGCCGTTCGCGTGAAGAGAAGTTCCAGCTTCGCGTCCGACGAAACGATCGTGTCTCCGGTCGGCTTTGCCGGTTCGTCCGCTTTGCCGAGACTCACGTTGGACAACAAGACGCTCGCAACCCAGACAGTCAACAGTCCGCGACGCATAGATGCCTCCTTTGAAGATTCACCGAGGTGGAAAACAAGGGGATGGAATGGCCGCAGGCTATCGGCCATTTTCGCCAACCACAACAAATCGACAGGAAGTTGAGTGGCTCCGACTCGCATGGGTCCAAGGGGTCGAGAGTCTTTTTCAAATCGGCGTCAATCCGCCCTCACAGGTCGTGCGGCGAAATCGCCGACCTGAAAAAGACTCCCGGCCCTTCGCTCCAGGAAGTTTTCGTCTGGACACTCACCGGCCAGTAGGGCTGTAATCCCGCCCCTTCCGAACAGCCAGGATGCGTTCGGAGTGATGCCCTTCAAGGATGGATCAACCGTGGATCAACTTGCTCGACTGTTACCGTATGTGTGGCGATATCGGCAGAAGGTGTATTTGTCGGTATTTTTCGCGGTGATGGTAGCTGCGTTATGGACGGCGACGTTGTCCTTGACGTTCTTGGTGGTCAAGGTGCTGCTGCAAGGGCAGAGCCTGCAAACCTATGTTGAGACCGAAATCGATGCCGCCGAGAGCGCGTTTAAAAAAGCGGAAACCGCGATCGCCAAGCCGGGGCGTTCGCTGAATCAGCAGAACCGCGACCTCGGGACACTGAGTGCCGCCTCGCAGCGGTTGGTCGCTTTACGATGGGTACAGAAGCGGTTCGTCTCCTGGATTCCGCAAGACCAATTCGACACCTACGCGCTGATTTTGGGAGTGATCTTGGTGGCATCGACGGTCAAAGGGGCCGCCATGTTCACTCAAGAGGTGCTGGTAGGAAGCGTGGTCGAACTTTCGGTCATGAGTTTACGAAAGGACTGTTTCCGGCACGTGTTGGAACTGGACTATCAGACGCTGGCGCTGAAAGGCAACTCCGACCTGATGTCGCGGTTCACGAATGACATCAATCAAGTGGCGGATGGGATGGGGTTACTGGGCGGAAAGATCGTGCGCGAACCCCTGAAGGCGATCACTTGTATCGGTGCCGCGTTTTACGTGAATTGGCAACTGACTCTGTTGTCACTGATCTTCGTACCGTTGATGGCCGTGGTCTTTCGGCGTTACGGGCGACTGCTAAAACGAGCCAGCCACCACATGATGGTGCGGATGTCGCAGATCTATAAATCGTTGGCCGAGACATTCGACGGACTGAAGATTGTCATCGCCTTCAATGGAGCTCGGAAACACCGTCAGCGCTTTCATCGCGAGAACAAGGCGTACTATTACAAGGCGATGAAGGTCGTACGGATCGACGCGCTGACCGGTCCGACGACCGAGCTTCTGGTGACGGTTGCCGTCTGCATGTCGTTGTTGCCGGGGGCCTATTTGGTGCTGCGGCACACCAACTCGATCTGGGGAATCAAGCTGACGTCCGAGCCGATGGAAATCGAACAACTTTCCGTCTTGTACATGTTCTTGGCGGGAGTCCTCGATCCATTGCGGAAACTGTCGGCGATCTACTCGAAGCTGAAGCGAGCCGCCGCGGCGACCGAGCGTGTTTTCCAGATTATGGAATGGAAGCCGCTCATCAAGGAGCCGGATCACCCGCAATCAATGCCGCGGCATTCGGAGTCCGTGGTCTTCAAGAAAATTGTTTTCAAGTATGCCTCGGTCGCGGACAGCATCGACCGTCCCGTGGCGCTCAACGATGTCACGCTTAAGGTCGCGGCGGGCGAGGTGGTCGTCGTGGTGGGCGAGAACGGCTGTGGAAAGTCCACGCTCTTGAATCTGCTTCCGAGATACTACGACCCCAATGGCGGGTCGGTCCTGATCGACGGCATCGACATTCGCAACGTTCGGCTGCGTGATCTGCGGAGCCAAGTTGGCGTGGTGACTCAGGAGACTTTGTTATTCGACGACACGATCGCCGAGAACATTCGCTACGGCAAGCCGAATGCGACCGACGCGGAATTGCTCGACGCCGCCGAAAAGGCACGCGTGCCGCAGTTTTTCGATCAACTTCCCGAAGGCTTTGCGACGCAGGTTGGTCCGCGCGGTGGTCGTCTTTCGGGTGGACAGCGTCAGCGTGTGGCGTTGGCTCGCGCGCTGCTCTGTGATCCGACGATCCTGATCCTCGACGAAGCAACTTCCGCGGTCGACGCGCAAAGCGAATCACTGATTCACCAATGTTTGGGCGATTTCGTCAAAGGCCGCACGGTCTTTCTCATCACACATTCGGTCACGCCGCAAATTCTGGAGTTCGCGACTCGGATCGTCGTGATGGAGCAAGGCCAAATCGTTGCGACCGGCCCGCACGAAGTACTACTGAAATCCTGCCCCGTTTATCAGCGGCTCTATCATGCTCAAACATCGGCCCAGCCCGGAAACGGCACGACGGCATTTGCATTCGAGCAATCGCTTGCCGAAGTCTCTACCGAACCTGATACGTCGTGTGCCCAAGCTCCACAGGTCATCAAGTTCGTAGCGACCGTCGAGCCGATCGTCGAGCGTGATGTGCGACGGAAGGCGAATTGACGATTTCAACAGATCGTAGGCTGTGGACATCGGCAGCAGACGCGGGTCGACGCATCAAGCACATGCAAATTGCCGTCGAGATTCCAGCAAGGCTGCGTCTCAGACCCAGCGTCATCCCAAGCCGGGGTCGCGAAAACGCGGACTGACCATCAAGCAAAGATGAGATGGCCCCGTTTCTCATGAGTGGCATCTCCATCGACCACGCCTGTGATTGAGTGCTGTGTTCGCGTCATGGTCCGAGCAAGCATCAACTTGCCGGACGTTGTTCAGAGGAAATGGTGCTCCGAGCGCTTCACCGACTGTCTTTTGCAGGCGAGCGCGCGACACGGCATCGAATGGCGATAACGCATCGAGCGCGAGGTGGACTTGCGGTTCATTGCGGTTTTGGGGTGAGATCGCCCAACAGTTGCGTAAGCGGAACCCCGGATAGCAACGGGCGGCGTGCCGCACAGGCGCAGAACCAAAGCGCCGTTGCGGACTTCGTTTGTCAACGGCGGATCGGTGTGAGGTGGGTAAGTTCGCGTGATATTCCACGTTCTGGAGATTCCAATATCCCAGCCTTCGGGATATCTCAATATCCGTTGGCAGGTGGTATGGTGTCTACCCTATCGGTTCGTGAATTTCCGAGATTGACTTCCCATGCTCGAGCCACTTTTCAATGGCTCGTTCTGTCGACCCTGGCGACGCCAGATTGTTTTCGTGGTGGCGCTGTGTTTCGTGGTGATGTCGAGTGCGATGGCGGCAGCGGATGGCGCGGACAGCGTGCGGTTCTTCCGGGAGAAGATTGAGCCGGTGTTGAAGGCTCAGTGTTTTTCGTGTCACTCGCGGCAGGCGGAGGAAGTGAAGGGTGGGTTGCGGTTGGATTTCAAAGCGGGAGTGCTGCGCGGCGGGGACAGCGGGCCGGCGGTAGTGGCGGGGAAGAGCGGCGAGAGTTTGTTGCTTCAAGCGATTCGGCACGAGGGGGGTATGGCGATGCCTCCGAAGAAGCCGAAACTTTCGGAGAAGACGATTGCCGATTTTGTGAAGTGGGTCGAGATGGGTGCTCCCGATCCGCGCGACCGCGAGCCATCGGACGCAGAGGATTCCAAGTTCGAGGAGGCTCGGCGACATTGGGCATTTCAGCCGCTGCGTAGGCGAGCCGATGGGCGTCAGCCGTCGGACGATTTGCGACGCTCGAAAAATGTCCGGGGGCTGACGCCCGCCGGCTCGCCAGAAATCATTCGTGAAGCGGACAAGCGGACGTTGATTCGGCGAGTCACGTTTGACTTGATTGGTTTGCCGCCGACTCTGGATGAGGCCGAAGCGTTTGTCGGCGATGAGTCAGCCGATGCTTACGAAAAACTGGTGGATCGGCTGCTTGGCAGTCGGCACTTTGGTGAGAAGGCGGCACAGCAGTGGCTCGACGTGGTGCGTTTCGCTGAGACGGAAGGCTACGAGTACGGTTCGTTGGCCAACGATCTCGCGCAGTCGTTCGCCAAGCGACTGAAACGCGAATGCGGCAACGATCGCGAGAAGATCATCGACCGAGCCTTCCGGCTGGCGCTCGGCCGTGTACCCACGGCGATTGAGCGCGAACGCTCGCTCGTGTTTCTGCACGAGCAACCCTTGAGCGAATTCGCATTGGCGATGTTCAATTTGAACGAGTTTGTTTACGTCCCCTAAATTCCTGTCGAGAAAACAAGGTCACACATGAACGCCTCACGCAATGATCCGTGTCCGTGCGGAAGCGGAAAGAAATACAAGGCGTGTTGCTATCCGAAGGATCGCGAGCGTGTACTCGGAAAGTTGCCCAGCGGGGCGCGTATGTCGTATCCCATCGGGACCGTGGCGACCTATGGCCCCGATGACAAGACC